>DAOUBO010000433.1:0-5255 GCA_034432695.1 Anaerolineae bacterium
GAGAACTTGCCCTGGGGCCGGTTTGATGCTAAAATAACAAAAGGACCTTCCAGGCAGGGGGTGACAGGATGGGCCGAAAATCGCCCCGGATCCGAGAATGGCTGGTTTCCGTCCGGGCTGCTCTGTGGAGGGAGATTGTTGATCTGTGCCGGTGGCTCCTGATCGTCCCTCTGGCCGTTCTGACCTCTTATGGGTTCATCTACTGGGTGTTGACCCGCCTTTCTGGCGAGCCGCTCTCTATCCAGCAGGTTGCCGGTCGCCTGCGTGAGGCCTTTTTCGGCGGGCAGGTTCTGGTTGCAGTGCTCAGCGGGTTTGTTGGCTTTGCTCTTGAGAAGTGGCGGAAAGCAGCGGAAGCCGAAAAATACCGGGCAGAACGAAGACGCGCTGTCCTTCAGGAACTGGAGCAACTGAGCAACGCTCTGGAACAAAAGCGATACGGGGAGGCCACCACACTCTACAGGCTCTTTCGGAAACGCTGCAGTGAGGGAGGCATCTGGGAAGACCTGAGCCTGCGGGAAAGTGTTCAATCCATCTGGGAGAGGAAGTCTCCTCCTCCTTTGCAGACCTGGACAGCGCTGGTGGAGGGAAGTCAGCCACCGGAGCCGACTTTGCCCATTCTGGAAGCCCTGGCCTGGGGGCATCGCCTGGCCCCGCGCAACTGGGAGGAAAAGGGCAGAGAACTCGTTGGGCAACTGGTGGCTCCCGACCACCTGGAAGCCCTGGTCCGCCTGTTTGAGCAGGCGCCGGAGGCCCAAAGATCGTTGCTGCGCCTGGAAACCATCGGGGAGAGGCTGGAGGAACTGGAGAAATCCGCCGGGGAAGACCAGAAGCCATATCTGGCAACGCTTCAGAACTGGCGGAAACGCCCTCCTCTTGGAATACCGCTCCCGTGGGAAAACATCCGCCGTCCTTCGGACCCACCGGAATTCGCGAAGTGGCTCCAGCAATGGGAACTTCAAGCGAACCCCTTTGGCCCGGGAATGGCCGAATCGGATCCCTCCTTATCCGAATACGGTTACTGGCCCTCTTCTCTGGAGCCTGTGCGCGGTTCCCGGCCCGCCATGGTCCTGGGTACGCCCGGCTCCGGGCGAACCGCCGCTGCCCTCCTCCTCTACCAGAAATGCCTCTTTCCGCCGGCCAGTCCTGAAGAAGCCGGAGCTTTCCCGGTCCGGCTGGAGCTGGATGCCTGGCCTCAAAATCCGGAGGGCTGGCTGGAAAGGATAGGGCGAGGCATTGCCGAAGCGCTTCTCCAGGTCTGCGGACGAGATCCTTATGCACTGTTCGGTGCTCCAGGAACGTTCGCTGCGGGCGCCCGTCTCTTTGCCCGGTTCTTTGGTTCAGCAACAGCAGCGCATCTTCGCGGTCAAGGTCTCCCCGAGGACGAGAGCAACTATATCCTGAGCGAGATAGAATTCTACAACAGCGAACTTCCTGCGGAAGGAGACTCCACCGTTCTGTGGAACCTCCTTGCTAAAGCGCGCCCTGCCGATCTGAAGGCCACATATCTGATCCTGGACGTCCCGAGATTCCGGGCATCCGACGAAGATCCCCGGATACAATCACTGGTGGTCCTGATGGAAATGGCCCGCTCCCTGGCCTATCGGGGCGTTTTTTTGAAACTTTTCCTTCCAGAATGGCCTGGCAAACTGCTTCTGGATTCCTGGCCCCTTCCACCCATATTTCTGCAGTGGTCGGAGGAGGACCTGCGGGAGATGTTGCGGTTGCGGCTGGGCTGGGCCAGTGCCGGGCAAGTGGAGAGTCTCCAGACAATCCTCCAGGACATCTCTTCCAGTGAAGACTACCCCCCCGATCCGGACACATGGCTCGTTCGGTCTGCGGAAGGTTCGCCCCGCCGGCTGGTGGAACTGGGCAACGAGATGCTGCGCAAGGCTTGGGAGAAGTCCCAAGGGGAGAAACCCCAAAGTGCATGAGCACACCCTACCGGCCCGAGGTCTGGCTGTCTTCGGCACCCTGCGCGCGGAGGAGGAGCCGTGGCTCGCGGACTGCTTCGTCCCGCCTGCCGAGTTTGAGGGGATGATCGCCGCGCGCTCCATCGTGGTCTTCGGCGCTCCCGGCGGGGGGAAATCCGCGCTCTGCCGGATGCTGGCGGCCCGAACCTTCTCGGGGACGTCTCCTTCCTACCTCGTTGTCCACTGGCGACCCACCCCGTATCTCTGGGACCCGGTCACCGGGTTTGACTCCGTCCCCGGACAGGTCATTCACGTCTTTGACCTCTGTGCGCTGGAGGTGCTCCGCTTCCTGGCCCATGATCCAGACCGGTGGGCGGCCGCGCCGGAATGGGCCCGCTGGATGCTTGCCTGGTTCGTAGGACGGTTCCTCCGGGGAGACCCGAAAATCCGCGTAGCCGAACTGCTGGAAGAATCGCCCGGCCGAGAAGTGATCGCTGCTATTCTGGCACCGGGAAGGGACGAGGACCTCCTCCCGCCCAACGACTGGCGGCTGGTCACGGCGGAGTTCGCCAAAGCCCTTCAGCGACTGGGGCTGCAGGGGATCTGGGTGATGGTGGATGGCCTGGAGACATGGTTAGAGGAATCCGGCCGACTGCTTCCGGCTTTCGTCTCTTTTCTCTCCACCCTCCCGCTTTTTGAGGAGGAAGCCTTTGCATATAAAGTCTTTGCCCCAGAGGCTTTCTTTCAACCCCTGCTGGAAGCGGAGGGGGTGGACCGTCGCAGGTTTATGATGTACCGGCTCACCTGGTCTGAAGCACAACTGGTACAAATAGTAGAACGACGGCTCGCCCTGGCAACAGGAAAGCCAAAATTCCCCCTTAAGGCCCTCTGTTCGGCATCCCCGTTTCTGACATGGCTTCGCCGGGCCGGAGGGGAGTCCCCCCGGGTATGGCTGGAGTGCGTCCGCCCGTTTGTCGCCCGTTATCTGGAGACCGGGCGGCCCGTCCCCGCGTCCGAGTGGAATAAACTGCGAGAGCGGGTTGTGCCCCGCGTGATCCTGGACGAGGTCAACCGGCTCGTCATCGTCGGAGGACGCCGCATCCCGATGGGGGAGATTCCCAGTGGAGCCCTCCGGATTCTCCAGTACCTGTATCGGAATGCCGGCCGGGTCGTCCCCTGGGATGAACTTTACTATAAGGGCTATCGGGGCAAGGCGCATATCCCCGGCCGCAGGGATCCGGACTACGAGGAGGACTACGAAAACACGCTCTACAGTCGGTTATCCGACCTCCGAAGAATTATAGAGCCGGAACCGGAGAGCCCTATCTGCATTGAAACGGTCCGGGAGGAAGGCGTGCGACTCAGGGTATCATGGGGATAGCGACTGCATCCGGTATTGCCACCGTGAGCATAGCGAACCGACCTTGCGCCCGCTGGAAGGGATGGCTGCACAGAAGTGGTTGTTAGATACCTGTCAGATTTTTGGGAGACCATTGGGAGGTCATCGCAGAGGCCGAGATTCTGTTTGCTGTTATAATAAGGCTACCTCAATAACCCAGCGACAGGCCAATGGGCATCTTGCCGCATTTTCGCCTTCCTCGGCAACGAAAAGGGCAATGGGGCAGGGGCTCAAAACCACAGTGAGGACGCGAGAAACCGTGGGCGAGAACTTGAATCCGGCTCCGATGGAGCAACAAGAGGAGGAAACCCATGCCCTTTCTTATACCGAGCGCAAGCAACGATGGTTGAGGGAGGAACTGGGACTGCGGTTTGATCCCTTTGAGTACCTGGACGGTGGAGCGGACCCCAACCTCCCGAGATACCTGGTGGACCATGGGGCGTTTGCGGCCCTGTGGGGAGATTGGCCTGCTTTTTTGTTCGCCCCACCGGGTGGAGGAAAAACCGCTTTCCGGGTCCGATTGATGCGCGCCTGTCGGGTTGGGCAGGAAGGCAGGAAAATTTTCCCCGTCCTTTTCCGCCCTCCCCGCCCCCGACGGGCCGACGAACCGGCCTCGGAGGAGGAGTTCTTCAACGCTCTGCTTCACGATGCGGGAGCAGGGCTTCTTTTTCAGTTGGCCTATCAGCCGGAGAGTTTCATAGCACTTCCCCATGCAGAACGCCGGATGTTGCGCCGACTGCTGGAGCGGACGTTGCCGGCCCCTCTGGATTATTACCTCATGCAATTGAAGGATGCCGGTTCCTTGAAACCCCTGGCACAGGCTTTTGACCCCACGGCCCGCGATCTCCCGGCCGAACCCCTTCCTCCCACCATCCGCCTGTTCTGCAAGACCCTCTCCGAAAACGGCCATCGTGAAGAACGGGAGCCCGCTCCTCCTGCCGGGCAGATGGTGGGCCACTTCTTCCAGACCCTCTTCTCCCTTCTGAGGTACGAAAGTATCTATCTTCTGGTGGACGGAGCAGATGCCTATACCCAGGACCCCTTGGCCATTGTCCGTATCGTTGAGCCACTACTGAACCAACTGAGAGACCTGGCCGAGCGAAAGATCTTCGTGAAATTTTTCCTCCCGGATAATGTTGCTCCTCAGATTCCCGGCACCCTCTTGACAGAACCGACCAAAGTGGTTACAATTAATTGGAAGCGGGATTCGTTGGCGGCTATCCTTCGGGAGCGCCTCTACGTGGCCAGCGAGGGGATGTACGACGCGCTGGAGGCCATCGCGACCCGTGACATCCCCAGCCCGGCAGGGGAACGCCTGGCGGAAGCCGCCCATCCTGCAGTGCCCCGGGAGGTCATCCTCCTGGCCCAGCGGTTGTTCACCGAACACATCCTGCGCGTCGGTCCTTACGGTCTTCTGGAGGCGGCCGACTTTGACAACGCCCTCCGCTGGTATCGGGCACAGCGCCGGGCCGAAGCCTGAAACTGGACCATCCGACTCCCTACCCCTCATTCACTCCAGCGCCTGCTCCGGGAAAAGCCGCCCGGCCCTTCCAGAAGAGGGTGTCCCATTGATTAAACGGAGCAGCACAATGAGCATATTTCCCTCATACCAACCCTCGCTTTTTGTCAATCGCGATGCGGATGTTCAGGTTGTCCACAAGAAAATCTCCAGAGTGTTAGGAAGAACCCCCGTTTTCTCCCCCCATACGGCCTTCCACGGCCCCCGGGGCTGCGGTAAGTCCTGGTTGCTCCTGTACCTGAAGGAAGAGTTAGCCAGGGCTTTTGCGAACACCATCCTCATCTTCTTCTCGGCCCTGGACCCCGCCGACCCCCATCCGGCCGAAACCACCCTCAAAGCAGCCAGCGCGGCCCTCGACCTTCGCCTCCCCCTGAGGGCCACACTGGACGAGATCAGTTTCTGGCTGACCCAACACTGCCGTCAGATC
>DAOUBO010000434.1:0-5163 GCA_034432695.1 Anaerolineae bacterium
TCCGGAGGAAGAGGATGGTAATGGGGCGGTCGTAGACGGTGAAACTTTCGTCCAGCGGGGGCAGCGGAAGGAAGGGGGGCGCTGGGAGACATTCAGGGTGGGGGACCGGCAGCCCTGCGGCCCGGAAGGGATCGTCGGCCAGGGCCAGGGATCCCAGGGTGAGGGAGCGACGGAAGCACGCTGCAGGCCGAAATCCCAGGTCGCCGAGGAAAAGCCGCCGGTAGTACGTCGCGGCGCGGGGGAATCGGTCGGGCCAGCGCGTCAGGGCCCCATACCCCCGCTGGCTGGCAATGACCACGGCGTCGGCTTCCGCGAGGGCTTCATCCATCACCGCCCACTTCTCCGGCGTCTCGGGGTCAAAAACGGGGAGGACGAGGATCTCGTAGCCTGTGGAGTCCAGGGGCAGTGGGTGGTCCCATGCCTCCACGGCGATGCAGGAGCCCGGAGGCAGGTGCTCCCGAATCCATCCGGAGGCCGCGACCCAGGGGTGGGGGAGGCGGTAGGAGGCTACAAGGGCACCGGAGAGGGTCAGGGCCGGGATGACGGCTGCAAGGGCCAGGACTGCGGCCGGAACGGGGCGACGCATCCCCAGCCGAACCACCGCGCGGGCGCTGTAGACGGCCAGGGTGGGGGTCAGCGGGAGCCAGTATCGGGGAAATTTGACGAACAGGCCGCCCGTGAAAGCGAAGTAGGGAAGGGCCCAGGCCAGGAGAACCCATTCCCCGCGGGACGCTCCCCGGCGGAACGCGGCCGCTGCGGCGGCCAGAAGCCCGCCGAACCCCAGCATCCCCAGCACGGGTCCCATCCCCCAGGCCATTTGCTGGAGGAGGGGGTAGAGATAGGGCAGGGTTCCCCGGTACTGGAGGGTGTAGGGGACCAGAACATCGCCCCGGACGATGGCGGCCTGCATTCGGAGATTCTCCTGGAAGTCGCCGAAGTGCAGGAGGGCGAAAGGGTTGGTCAGAGTGAAGGTGGCCAGCGCAGCGCCCAGGGCGGCCGCGCCCAGGTATCGCCTTTGGCGGGAGTCTCCCACCGCGCAGGCCATCGCCAGCGGGAGGATCAGCAGAACGGCGGCGGCCTTGCACCCCAGGGCCAGCCCCGTCCAGGCCCCGGCCCAGAGAGCCCAGCGGCCCTCTCCCGTCTCTGCCAGCCGAACCGTTCCCATAAGCGCTCCGGTGGCGAAGAAGGCCAGCCAGGGGTCTACGGTCCCGAAGTGGGCCTGCTGGACGTGGAGCGGCATCCCGGCCAGAAAAGCCGCGGCCAGGTACCCCGCGCGCCGGCCCGCCAGTCGGCGGCTCAGCGCGGCGGCCAGAGCGACCGTTCCCGTATCCAGCAGGGCGGTCAGCCCGCGGGCCGTCCAGAGAGGGTCGCCGCGGCCTGCTGCCAGCGTTATGGCGTAGAGGGGAAGGTGGCCGTAGGAGAAGCGGGGAGCCACGGCGAGGGGGTTAAGGGAATCCGGCCAGGCCAGAGCGGCGGCAGTGGTCACCACGTAGCGTTCGTCGGGGTGGGCAGCGAGGCCCCCATCCCACGCAAATCCGCAGAGCCGCAGGGCCAGCGCGCTCAGAATCAGTACCAGCCACAGGACCCGACGCCCGTTTGGCATTTCTGGCCACCTGTGCTATGGTAGAGAGGCGATGAAGCGGCTACCCTACTCGGATATTGACCTCTCTCGCTGGCGGGAGTACGGCCACGTCTGGACGGACTCCCTCTGGATCATTGAGGCCCGGGACCGGACCGGCGGCCACCAGCTGGATTACCACGGCAACTTCGTCCCCCAGATCGCGACCCAGGTCTACCTGCGCTACACGCGGGAGAACGACGTCGTGCTGGACCTCTTTCTGGGTTCGGGGACGAGCGCCGTGGAGGCCGTTCGGCTCCATCGCCGGTGCGTGGGCGTGGAACTCAAGCCGGAACTTGTGGCCTACGTTCGGGCGAAAATCCGGGAACTGGAGGAGGCCCACGGCAGTCCGCTGCTGGACCACCGTATCCACATCCTCCAGGGAGATAGCACCCAGGAGGAGACGGCGGGGCGGATTCGGGAAGTCCTGGACCAGATGGGGGAACCCTTTGCCCACCTGCTGGTTCTCCATCCCCCCTACCACGACATTATCCGCTTTTCTGCCGACCCGGCGGACCTCTCCAACGCGCCGGACCTGGAGACGTTTCTGGGCCGCTTTGAGGCAAGCGTCCATCTGGGGATGCGCCTCCTGGAGCCGGGACGGTTCGCCGTCCTGGTTATCGGCGATAAGTACAGCCGGGGCAGGCTGGTTCCCCTCGGGTTCTACTGCCTTCAGCGGTGCGAGCAGGCCGGCCTGATCCCCAAGGCCATTGTCGTCAAGAACATCACGGGGAACGAACGGGGGAAGGGCCGCGCGACCAACCTCTGGCGCTACCGGGCCCTGGCAGGCGGATACTACATCTTCAAGCACGAGTACGTCATCGTTTTTCAGAAACCCGCCGCGTGACCGGGCTGTGGATCAACCGCCAGGAGGTAGGCCGCAGTATTTCGGCCCCCAACTGCGATACGGACCGGTAGGTCGGATTGGCGATCCGACCCATAGTCGGATTGGCAATCCGCCCCATAGTCGGATTGGCAATCCGACCTACATAACCGGATTGGCAATCTGACCCATAGTCGGATTGGCGATCCGACCTGTAGTCGGATTGGCGATCCGACCTGTAGTCGGATTGGCAATCCGACCTACATAACCGGATTGGCAATCCGAACGGTCCTCCCGAGGGCGGAACGGGCGTTTCGCCGCCAGTATCGCCAGCGCATCAGCGCCAGGAGTTTCGGCATCACTGTCGTGTAGAACCTGTAGAGGCTCCGTCGGGAGGGGAAGTCCCACGCGCCGATGTACCGGGCATGCCGGGCTCCGAAGCCCGCCTTGAACCGGTAGACCCCCCACATCGGGTCTAACTCGTCGGGGGTCTCCGGCGCTCCCCAGAAGTCGTAGACCCGGCATCCCTGCTCCCGTGCCCAGCAGATGGCCTCCCACTGGAGCAGATGGTTGGGCATTCGGTCCCGATGCACGGAGCGGGACGCCCCGTACATGTACCACGCCCGTTCCCCGAAGCGGAAGAGGATGACCATAGCCACCGGTTCCCCCTCCACCTCGGCGATGAGGGGCTGGGCCAGCCCCGCTGCGATGAAACTCCCCCACGCATCCCGGTAGTAGGCCTCGGGGCGGATGACGAACCGATCCCGGATGCTGGTTTCCCGGTACATCGCATACAGGAGGGGGAGGTCATTCTCGGTCCCCGGACGAACCCGCACTCCCCTCCGCTGGGCCAGGCGGATGTTATAGCGCCACTTGGGCTTCATCCGGGCCAGCAGTTCCTCCGGCGTGGGCGTCAGGTCCAGGAGAAGGCTCCCGCGGAACTGTACCTGCTCTCCAGAGGGAAGCCATCCCCGCCGGACGAGGAGGGCGGTCAACCGGGCCCCCTCCGGATGTCTATCCTCTACTTCCGGGTCTATCTTCACGAAGAGCGCGCCTTCCCGCCGGGCGATGGCCTCCAGATCGGCCAGGACGGCCCCAGCCCGTTCCGCGTCCTCCCAGGGAAGCAGGGGGCCTCGGGGGACGTACATCACCTGCACTGGCAAGGGGCCCGCCCGTCGGGAGAGGAGCAGGGCCGCGGCGCGCGGGACGCCGTCTTCCTCCCAGATCAGGTGGCGGGCTTGCCATCCGTGCCGCTCTTTGAACGCGCCCCACTCCCAGGTCTGGAGAACATGGGGGTTGGGCAGGGCCAGCAGGGCCTGGTTCCACTCCGAGGGGCTTTGAACCTCGCGGCGTCTCAGCGTCATCTGCACAGGGTGGGCCTGGCGCGTCGCACCTACTTCCGCCGGAGACGGACGAGCCGCCGGACCAGGGCGCGGATCAGGAAGTAGACCCCCGCCGCGAAGAGGGCCAGGAAAAGGAGAACGGGCAGAACCAGGATCACCAGGTAGATGAACGCCCGAACCAGAAACTGCAGGACCCTCAGCAGGGCCTGTACCGCTTTGCGAACCGTCTGGGGGATGTTCCAGCCTGTGGTCTCCAGCGGTTGGGCCATGACATCGGGGGTCAGGTTAACGGTGATAGTGGCCAGAGCCACCTGGTTCTCCAGGAACCGCATCCGTCCCTTGACCTGTTCTATCTCCGCCTGGGTCTGGCTCAGGTGTTCGTAGACGGCGAGGACCGCCTCTGTATCCTCCGCCCGATCCAGAAACTCCAGGAGTTGCTTCTCCTTTGCTTCCAGGTGGCGCAGGCGGGCCTCCAGGTCCACGAACTCCTCGGTGATATCTCCCCCGGAGACGGATTCCTGCCGGACCGTTGTAGCCAGCCCGCGGAGGCGCTCCAGGGCGGCGTCTAACCTCTCGGCGGGGACCCGGAGGGTGACGGAGGCCGTCTCGCCCCGCTCATACTGGTAGGTGTTGAGGGAGGTCACGTATCCTCCCATCTCCTTTGCCAGTTTCTCTATCTCGCCGAGGGCCTGGCGGGTATCCCGGACGATGAGGTCCAGGCTGGCCCGGCGGATGATCATCCGCTCCGTCGTTGTGGCGGCGAAGACGGCCTGCGTGTCCGCTTTCAGCGCGAGTTCGGCTGTGCCCATTTCTTCGCGGGGAAGAGGCATCGGCGGCTGCGACGGCGCAACCGGCGTCGGGAGCGCCGCGGCCCTGCACCCCGCCATCAGGACCAGTGTCAGCAGAAAGATCGGAAGCCAGGAGCGTCCTTTCATCGTTTCCTCCATGGGAAATCTTGCGCCACGCGGAAAGCATCGGGTAACCAGACTGATTTTCAGACGTCGGTGGGAAGGGAACGGTTCCCCCCACATATGCCGCTGCGCTCACACCGGTTTCAGGGCATCCCGGTAGGCCTCCAGCGTGCGGCGGGCCGTCTCTTCCCAGGAGAAGCGGGCGGCCCGGGCCAGTGCCCGGCGACGCATTTCCTCCCGGAAGCCCTCGTCCTGGGCCAGATGGAGAATCGCACCCGCCATTCCCTCCACGTCGTCGGGCGGCAGCAGAACCCCCGCATCCCCGACGACCTCCGGGAGGGAGGCCGCGTCGCTTCCCACGACGGGGGTTCCGCAGGCCAGGGCCTCCAGCGGAGGGAGCCCGAAGCCCTCGTAGCGGGAGGGAAAGACCAAAGCGACGGCTCCCCGGGAGAGGGCTGGCCTATCCGC
>DAOUBO010000435.1:0-3036 GCA_034432695.1 Anaerolineae bacterium
CACCCTCCCCCGGCCAGCCCCCCGCCTTTGACTTCAACGCCGAGATGCACGAGACACGGGTGCGCGTGGACGCTCTGCTCCTGCAGGGACGGATAGAGGAAGCGGAGCGGTATATGGAAGCCCGCCGCCATCTCTTCTGGAAGCACGGATATCGCATCCGGAAACTGAACCAGGCCTACTTTGCCTTCTACGGCTCCTACGCCGCCGCGCCGGGTGGGGCGGCCGGGAAGGACCCCATCGGGCCGGCGGTCCGGCGGCTCTGGCGGGCGACGAAGGATCCCCGCCGCTTCCTGACAGCCGTCCGGCGGGTGACCTCGCTGGAGGAACTCCAGCGCCTCCTGGAGGAATGACGGCACAGTGGACGACCTCTACCTTCCCGCGCTGGCGGAAGATCCGGTGACCTGGGCCAGAGAAATGCGGGCCTGCGGCCTCCAGGTCTCCGCGCCCGAGGGGTCGGCGGCGGAACGCCGCTTCGCTGAAGCCCGCGGCCTTCTCTAACACACGAGACCCCCTGCGATGCGCCCGGATACAGACCTCTGGGAACGGCTGCGACGACTGGGACTGGTACGGGGTGTCCAGACCCTGCCCCCATCCCCGCGCCGCCAGGTCGCGCTGGAGAGCGTCCTGCCGGGAGTCTTCCACGACGCCCCCTCCGGACGTTGCTGGATCGTCCGGACGGAGAGCCCTGCCGGGGCGCACCACGGCCGCCTGCCCCTGAACGCCTTTCTGCAGGTCTCCCCCCAGGCCCTCGCCCTGCTGGGCGGCGACCCTGCGATCGCCTCGGCCCCGCTCGCCGACGCCCTCTTCCTGGACACCGAGACGACGGGCCTCTCCGGCGGAACGGGCACGATGGCCTTTCTGGTCGGACTGGGGTTCTTTGAGGGGGAACGGTTCTGCGTCCTGCAACTGTTCCTGCGGGACCCCGGCGACGAGCCCGCGATGCTCCACTTTCTGGCCGACTTCCTTCCCCGCTTCCGGCTTCTGGTCACCTTCAACGGCCGGGGGTTTGACCTGCCCATCCTGGAGACCCGGTTCATCCTGGACCGCCGCCCCTTCCCCCTCGCCGCGACGCCCCATCTGGACCTGCTTCCCCCGGCCCGGCGTCTCTGGCGGGAGGTTCTCCCCTCCCGTGCCCTGGCCGCGCTGGAGCGGGACGTCCTGGGGGTCTGCCGCGACCAGGAGGACATCCCCAGCGGGGTCATCCCCCTCGTCTATCGGGACTACCTGCGGACGGGTGACGCGCGTGAACTTCCCCGCATCTTCTACCACAACCGGGTGGACATCCTCAGCATGGTGGTTCTGGCGGCGCGGATGGGCCGCGCCATCGCGGACCCGACCGGCGATCCGGACCTCTCCGGCGAGGAACTGCTGGCGCTGGCCCGCTGGCACACGGAGGTCGGGCGGGACGCGACGCCGATCCTGAGGGAAACTCTGCGCCGTAGAGCGTGCCCCACCACCCGCATCCGCGCCTTAAAGGACCTGGGGTTCAGCCTTCGGCGAGAGGGTCGCTGGGAGGCATCGGTGGAAATCTGGCAGCAACTGGCCCTGGAAAGCCCGGAGGAGGTGCTCCCCGCGGTGGAACTGGCGAAGGTCTACGAGTGGTGGCTGGAACGCCCGGCGCTGGCGCTGGCCTGGGCCCGTCAGGCGCTGGCACGGGCAGAGCGCCTGCCCCCCGGCTCCCATCAGGAGCGCACGATCGCCGAACTCCGCCACCGCATCGCGCGGCTGGAGAGGCGCCTCGCCCAGCAAGCCATCCCCCGGCTGTTTTGAGGACGACGCGCCAGGGCGCGCCGGCGTGTCAGACCCGGTCGGCGACGGGGATCTCCAGGGGGCCAACGTCCTTCACGACGACCCGAATGCCGACCTGATGGCTGCCGGGAGAGAGCGTTGTCCCTCCCACCTTCAGGGTAACGGTCGCCCCGAGGGGGAACAGGATGGGGTTCTCCTCGGAAATGCCGGTCGCCGGGATCTCCTGCCCGTCGGGCTGGACGACGGCAACCCTTTCCAGCGGGACGCTTTTCCCGTCCACCGTCACGCCCTTGAAGCCCAGGATCACCCCTGGGGCGATGGAGTTCTGGAGCGCCAGAGAAAAGCCGCCCTCTTCGTTCCGCAGGGAGTTCTTGACGTAGAGTTTCTTCAGGATGACCGGGGGAATCGCCGGCATTGGAACCTCCTCCTGAACAGGCGTGTCTGCCCGGAACGTCATCCGGTCCGCTCCAGGGCCGGGTGGGCGGGCAGCAGAAACCGAGCCCCGTCCTCTGCCCGGACTTCCCAGAAGGGCGCCCAGAGCAGTCCGCAGAAGTCCACGGTCACATCGCTGCGACGGGGAGTGATTTCCACCTCCTCCATCTCCTCCAGGGCCGCGACCCAGCGGTCGTTGATGGCGGCGGCCTCCTCCTCCCACCGGGCAGCCAGTTCCTCCAGTTGTTCTCTGTACATCCGGATGGCCTCCACCGACTCCTGCACGTCCGCTTCCGCCTGCTGGGTCAGCCGCCGTTTCCGGCTCACGTGGGAAATCATATACGACGGGCGTCGCCGGGCGAAGAGGTTGAGCGCCGCCTCGCCGTAACTGAGCAGTTCCTCCCGCTTGCGCGCCTCCAGTTCCGCCTGGTCCTGAGCCAGTTCCTGCTCCTCGCAGCGCAGTTTCTCCTGGATGCGGGCTATCTTCCGCTCGTAGGAAGCCCGGGCGTGCGCGACCTCCTCATCCCGACGGGCCCGGGCCGCCTCCTCGCACCGTCTGCGGAACTCCCGTGCGCTCTCTCCGGGCCGGCTGTAGAGTTTGAGCGTCCGGTTGTACCAGAGCATCAGGCTGATCTCCCGGTAGAGGAACTCCGCGAAGGACCGGCTCCAGCGCGTGTAGTGGGCCGGCTGGGCCATATGGGCCGGGAGGAGGCCGTACTCCCCTTCTTCAGAGGGCCGGTGGGCCAGGTCGGCCGTGGAAAGGGAAACCTGCCCGGCTTTCCAATCCGGAAGCGCCGGAGGCGGGGGCGGCTCCACCCGCCGGACCACCCTCTCGGGATGGCGGAGGCCGATCCG
>DAOUBO010000436.1:0-4008 GCA_034432695.1 Anaerolineae bacterium
AGAATCCGCTCGGAGGGGTTGTCGGCCCGCACCGGCTGGCCGGGGTTGTCGGTGTGGTGGACGGTTTCGCCGTAGCCGTTGAAGAGCCGGGCATACCACTCCGGGGTCACCGGACGGTCAGGAGCCAGCCCGTTCTGATCCAGGCCGTTGTAACTGCTCCCGATGATGTAGCCGTAGACCTCCCGGAGACGGTCGTCCCGGGCCAGCCGCGCCAGATCGTCCAGGTACTCCGCCAGCGCCAGGTGGTCGCCGGCGGGAGGAAGGGACTGGTTGTAGTCATAGTCCACCCGCACCAGGACCCGCAATCCCTTTGCCCGATGGGCGTAGACCTTTGCGGCCAGGTCGTCTATCCCCCAGCCGGGCTCCTGGGCGTGCCGGACGTAGGTGACCTCCACCGCCCACCCGCTGCGCCCGTGCCAATCGCGCGCCGGGTTGGGAAAGACCACCCCCAGTTTGGTGGGGAGCAGGGCGGGGGAGAAAGACGGTGGCTCTCCCACCATCATCCGCCCCCGCTCCCGGCAGCCGGTATCGCAACTGTGGTAGAAGACGATCTCCGACGGGCCAGTAGGGAGGACCAGACCGAACGTCCAGGTCCACCGTCCACCCAGGCCAGCCTCCCAGGTCTCCGGATGGATGGAGACGCCGTTCACCGTGAGAAGGACATGGGTCCAGGGGACGCGGTCGGTGACATGGAGGCGGACGTTGTCGCCGGGGCGGGCGAAGGGGGGGTCCAGCCGCATCTGCGGGGCCCGCAGAGCGGGGGTGACAGGGGCGCCCTTCCCCGGCGCGATGACCACGTAGCCGGGGATGGGAAGCAGGACGCAGGCCAGGAGCGCCAGCGCCAACCCCACCAGCCACCCCCAGCGGCGGAGAAAGGGCCCTATAGCCGCGAGGGCACGGTCGGCAAGACGAACTGCACGCATGTCCCGGTTTCTCCCTCCGTCTGGCTGGAAATCTCCAGGCGGCTTCCGTGGCGGCGCAGGATTTCCTCCACCAGCGCCAGGCCCAGCCCGCTCCCTTCCACCTCTTGCTTCGCCGCCCGATAGAAACGACGGGTGATGTGCGGCAAATGTTCCGCCGGGATGCCCGGCCCGGTGTCCTGGACCACACAGAGGACACCGCCCTCAGCCCGCCGGAGGATGACGGTGGCCCGGTCGCCGGGACGGCAGTGTTTGAGGACGTTATCCAGCAGGTTCAGGAAGACCTGCATCAGCCGGTCCGGGTCTCCCCAGACGGTCGGGAGGGGGGCGTCGGCTTCCAGAGAGAAGCGGATATTTCGCTCCTGGGCCTGGGAGGCCAGGGAGGAGATGGAGCGCTCTGCCAGGTCCACCAGGTCTACCGGGCGCCGGTCTATCTCCGGCGTCGTCTCCAGACGGCCCAGTTCCAGCATCAGGTGGACCATCCGGGCCAGCCGCCGGGTCTCAGTCTGGAGCAGTTGGAGGGATTGTCGTTTCGTCTCCTCCGGGACATCGGGCAGGCGGAGGATTTCCAGGTGGGTGAGGATGGCGCCCACGGGGGTTCGCAGTTCGTGGGAGAGGCCCGCGAAGAGCTGGGTGCGGGCCTCTTCGGCCTCGTACTGAGAG
This sequence comes from Anaerolineae bacterium, assembly GCA_034432695.1. Taxonomy (GTDB): domain Bacteria; phylum Chloroflexota; class Anaerolineae; order B4-G1; family DUEL01; genus SpSt-77. Next base: position 1,584 of record DAOUBO010000436.1, read on the forward strand.
GTGATGTCCAGCAGGAAGAGGTAATCCCACCGGGCGCCGGACATCAGCCACCAGCGGACGGCCCGGCCGGAGGGGAGGCGGAGGACACGGTAGCGGCCCTCCGGGGCCCGCCCTCGCCGGACGTCGGCGCGGTCGTCGTCCAGGAGGAAGCCCCATTCCACCGCCGGGACAGGGCCGGAGGGGGCCTCCAGGCCCAGCAGGCGGCGGGCGTACGCGTTGGCGTAGACGTACCGCTCGGCGCCCTCCAGGACCATCCAGCCGAAGGGGGCGTGCTCCAGGACGGCGTGGAGCGCGGCGTCGGCGAAGGTTTCCGTTGCGCGCCGGGAGGTCCGACGGCGGTCCAGCCAGAGGGCCAGGAAGACCGCCGCGGTGATGGCCAGAAACAACCCCAGGAGGAGCCAGCGAAGTTGAAGGACCAGCATATCCGATGTCAGACGTGCCAGGCGCTTTCAGAAATGCCTGGCACGTCTGGCGGCCACTTATCCTTTCAGCGCGCCGGCCAGGAGCCCCCGCATGAAGAAGCGGCCCAGGAGGATGTAGACCAGCAGGGTCGGCATCGCGGCCAGGAGCGCCCCCGCCATCTGGACGTTCCACTCCACGATGTAACTCCCCGCCAGGTTGTAGAGGGCCACGGTCACCGGACGGATGGCCGGGTTCTGGGTGAGGACCAGGGCGAAGAGAAATTCGTTCCAGATGGAGGTGAACTGCCAGATCATCACCACCGCGAAGGCGGGCATGGAGATGGGAAAAAGCACCCAGCGGTAGACCTTGAAGATGTTGGCGCCGTCAATCCTGGCGGCCTCCACCAGTTCGTTGGGGACCGTCGCGTAGTAGTTGCGGAAGATCAGCGTGGTAATGGGGATGCCGTAGACGATGTGGACGAAGGCCAGGCCGGCGATGGAGCCGTAGCCCGGCACCAGCCACCGCAGCGCGGCCGGGACGTGCAGCGCGTCCGCGACGGCGTTGACCTTCTGCAGGACCTGGACCAGGGGGATGAGGATGCTCTGGTAGGGGATGAACATCCCGAACAGCATAATCGGGAAGAGCACCTCCGATCCCCGGAAGCGCCACTTGGAGAGGACGTACCCGTTGACCGAACCCAGGAGCGACGAGAGCAGGGTCGCCGGGATGGTCAGGTAGAAACTGTTGCGGAAGTGGGGGCGGAGTTGTTCAAAGGCGCGCAGAAAACTCTCCAGACTGGGCGCGGAGGGGAGATGCCACATCCCGGCCAGGTTGGCCTCGGCGTAGGACTTCAGGCCGGTCACCACCAGCACGTAGACCGGGAGGAGGTAGAACGCGCTGGCTGCCAGCAGGGCCAGGTAGATGCCCCCCCGGCTGGCGTATCGGGCCCATCGGTACTGCCGTGCGCTCTTCATCGCCCCGCTCATACTTCCGCCTCCCGATGGGTGCTGTAGATCAGGTACGGGACCACCAGCAGGCTGACGGTGACCAGCAGGAAAATGGCGATGGAAGCGCCTTCCGAGTAGTGGTCCCCCTGGAAGGTGGTCTCAAACATAAAGTAGGCGGGGACGTCGGTGGCGAATCCCGGCCCCTTCTTGCTCATCGCGGCCACCAGGTCAAAAATCTTCAGCGAAATATGGCCGAGGACGATGACGGCGCTCAGGGTAACGGGGCGCAGAAGGGGGAAGACGATGTGCCGGTAGACCTGCCACTCACTGGCCCCGTCCACCCGTGCCGCTTCCCGCATCTCCTCCGGGATGCCCCGCAGTCCGGCCAGGTACATCGCCATCACGTAGCCGGACATCTGCCAGGTGGCGGCGATGACGATGGAGAACATCGCCAGGGGGATGCCGAAGTTGGGGGTGGTCAGGAAGCCCAGCCCGACCTGCTGGAGGAACTGGCCCAGCGTGCTGGTGGGCTGGATGTGGACGACGGTGGGGTCGGTGTACCACTGGAAGAGGGGCAAACCCAGGGCTTTCAGCAGGACGTTGACGCCGGTCAGGCGGCCCGTGGCCGGGTCGCCGGGGGCCAGGAGCCACCGCCAGGTGACCCCGGTCACGATGAACGAGATGGCCATCGGGAAGAGGAAGAGGCTGCGGAAGAAGTTCTCCCCGCGAATCCCCTGGTCCAGCAGAATCGCCAGTCCCATCCCCAGCACGATGCAGGCGCCCAGGAAGAAGGCGGTAAAGACCACCGTATTACGGATGTCAATCTGGAAGCGGGGATTGGCGAAGAGTTTGGCGTAGTTGACGAAGCCGGCCCAGGAGAGGTCGGGGCGCAGGCCGTCCCAGTTGGAGAGGGAGACCCATCCGCTCCAGGCGATGAAACCGTAGACGAAGACGGCGATGGCCAGGATGGAGGGCAGGATGAGCAAAATGGAGATGATCCGGTCCCACGATATGCGGCGCATGATGACTCTGGCTCTGGAGGGGGATAAAGGCGGGGCGGCCCGAAGGGCCGCCCC
>DAOUBO010000437.1:0-5931 GCA_034432695.1 Anaerolineae bacterium
TCGGCCGAGTCTGTCTCTTCCGCTGCCATAAAGGCTGAAGATATTTTGGCGACCACGGTCGAATCGGCGACGGCCGAAACGCTTGAGCAACTGAACTTTATCGCAACCGCATCAAAGTCGGAGATAGCCTCCGTTATCCGCGCAATGTTCCCATCGCTCCCCGGTGATGTTGCCACTCGTCTTGCCGGCCTTGCGAAAGATTTCAACCTCTCGCTATCCGAGCTGCAGGCCGGCATAACTACCGGGATGAGGCAGTGGAATGAAGTACTGCGCTCTGTTGGAATCACCCCTGCTGCTGGCGCAGAACAGGTCGCCAGCGCTCTTACCAAAATGGCCAGTGCGTTCCGTGGAGTCCCAATTGCAGAAATGGAAAAGTTTGGGCTCGCTGCCAGATCACAGGCTGTCGCTATCACTGTTGCACTCAGCGAGGTTACCAGGGCTGGCCTGCCCAACATCGCAGAAGTGAAACGGGCAATCCGTCGGCAACTGGAACTGTCCGGCATTGAGCAGGTACCATCGACTGTCATTGATTCGGCGGCGAAACTTGTTCGCTCCGGCGCGCTGACTGTGGAGCAGGCATCGCAGGCGATCGCTACCGGGATGAAGAGTTCATCCCGCGTGATCAAATCTGTCGCAGGCGATAGCCAGCGCGCTGCCGAGAGTCTGCGGGCCTTCAACAGCCAGTTGCAGAGCCTCGCGGGACAAGCGGTCTCCACCGCCCCATCGGTGCCGTCAATCAGCCCGGCAAGGGCTGGGGAAATGTTGAGTCTCCAGTCCGCGTTCCAGGCGGCGCAACGCGCTTCCAGGTCATTCATGCAGTCGCTGATGACCCTGCGCTGGCAGATCTTTACGTTGATGTTCTTCGCATACGGAGCGAGCCGGGCCATTTCACAGGTCGCAAATCGTGCCATAGAAGGAGCAAGAAGTGTTGACAGGGTGACAAACGCCATCATTGTCCTCCGCGCCGCCGGAGTTCGTGGTATTCAGAACCTTGCGAACTCTATGGCGGACGCCTCCGGAGGAGCAATGACGCTTCGCGACGCCGTGATTGAACTGGGACGATTAGCTGCCCTCGGGATACCGCCAGAGATTATTCAGTTTGCCCCCAAGATGATGGAAATCGCGACAACAGCCGCACTGGTCACGGGAGAGGTGAAAGACCAGCGTCAGGCATTTGAGGCTCTGACCGACGCAATAGCCCGCGGGGAAATCCGGATGGCGAGAACAGCGGGGATGGTCTCCGGGAATATCGGAGACCTGCTGGAACTGTATAAGCGCAGCGCTGATGCCAGCCGCGGCCTGAGTGAGGAGATGGACCGTCTGGTGAATATGCTTGACCAGACGGGGATCAGGGCGATCAGTTCAACGGAGGCCCTCAACCAGATCCAGAAGTCAATGCTCATTCTCTGGGGCATTATGTTCTACGGAGAGTCCGTTATGGAAGCATTCGGCGATGAAGTGAGCCATCTAACCAAACAGGCCAACAGCCTGGCACAGGCCTGGAAAGATTTGACAGATGCTGTAACTGGAATTATTGGCAAGATTACGGCTCCATTTCTGAGCAGACTTGCCACTGATCTTCGTGCAGTCGGAGGAGCCGCCGTTGCTTTCGCCGATACTGTCGGGTTGATTGATGTAAGTATCGAAGAAGTCCGTAACGCTGCGGACCGGGCATCGCAGGCGATGAAAAGGATGCCAGCAGATGAGTTGATAGCCAGGCTTGTTCCCCTCGCCGGCGTTGGATCGCACGTTGAAAACAGCCTGGCTGCCGTTGGATTAGAGCTGCTGAGGGCTGCTGGGTACTCAGACCAGTTAGCGACGATGAGCAAGGAACTCGCCAGTGCTTGGGCGATTATGACCGTGGCCGAATTAGGCCGGGTCGGGACTTTGAGAGCATTGACAGATGGCACACGAGATCTGGGCAATGAGACCGGCAGTGCCATTCCAGCAATTCAGTCCCTCCAGGACATCCTGAAAGGGGCTGGTGGTGCCGCTGACAGCGCTGCCGAGAGTGTCCGTGGACTCACGGATGCTACTCAAGCACTTCGGCAGGCCGGGGAGATGTTTCTGGACTGGCAGAGGTGGTTGGAGGACGCCCGCATTGAGGCCATCCGCTGGGAGGAAGACCTCCAGCGGGAGTTGGCCAGACGGAGAAAAGATGCAGAGCGCCAGCTTAGAGAATCCGAGCCGAGGGCAAGAAAGGAACTAAACGATCGGCTTGCCGAGGCAGAACGGGACCTTGCCAGACGCCTTGAACGGATTAACTGGGAATTGGCGGATCGCCTACGCTCAATCTGGCGCGATTACAATGACGAAATGCTGCGCGCCACAATGGACAGAGATGCTGAAGCCGCGTTCTGGGCACAGCGAAACCGGGATCGCCAGATCCAGGAGGCCCACGAAGCCGCGGACCGCCAGAGGATGGAAGCATACCAGGCATATCAGGATGCCATTGAGGACCTCCAGCGGAGGTTTGATGAAGAGATTGCCAGAGCCAGAGAGGCGTACAATCGCCAACTGGAAGAGCTGCGAGAGTGGGAGGCGCAGCAACGAGAAGAGAGGAGAATTCAGGAACAGAGAGAACGAGAAGACAGAGAACGCGCTGCACAGCGCCAGTTACAGGACCTGTTCAGAAATCTAATGTTGGAGTATGAACTCCACCGTATTGCTAACGATCAAACACTGTCTGATAAGGAAAGATTCAGAAGGGCCGCTCAGGTGATAATGAGTGCCTATGCGAGGGACCAAATTGTGACTGTTTCCTCGATGATCGGAGCGCTGAGGGCCCAGCATCTTTCGTATTTCGGGTTCCTCACAGCACAACTGGCAACTCTCCAGGCCACAATGGTGGCTGGCGGGGCAACAATCCTGTCAACGATGCAGTCACAAATCAGTGCGTACCTCCAGTGGCTCGTTGCTGTGATCACAGCAACGAGAGCACAGATTCAGTCACTGCTATCGCTGCCGACCGCCATGCCACCCGGCGGTGGTGGAGGCGGTGGCGGTGGTGGTCCCGTGCGACGGGCCCGTGGTGGCATTGACATTGTGACCAGCCGGACCACTTTCGTCGTCGGTGAGGCTGGTCCGGAATTGGTCATCGTGCAACCACTATCCAGGAACTCCAGGCTGTCCATTTCCCACGACGTACAGGCGATGGTGAAGGCGGAACTCCCGGGCATGACCGGGATGATTCAGGCAGCCGTCACCAGGGCCATAGAAGATGTGTTCCGGTCGGTTGCGAGGCGGTAATGTTCAGATTAAATGGTGTTCAGGTACCACAGCCAGATACGGTGACATGGAAGTCACCGGAGGTCATCGGGTTTACGATGACCGGGGAGCCGGTTCTGGGGCCGGCGTTTGAACTTCAATTGTCATACTCACTTCCGACCTTCCCTGAGGTGCTGGATTTTTTCATTGCACACCTGGGCGAGTCTGTCACTATTGAGGGACCCGGCCCAACTGGCTGCGATGGCGAGTTTTGCGGGTATATTTCTGAGGTGTCCATCCGTAAGTCCGGAAGCGCGATGGACGGGGTGGACATCACGATCTCAAACGTCGTTCCAGCAGTTAGCGTATGAGAAGGGTCTGGCAGCCAACAAGAGTCGTTATCCAGCCGGCCTGCGACTGGGAGTTTCTGGCCAGATGCCAGTCGTCTGGAAGGTCCTTAATGACCATCCAGGTGGCTGTTGTCACCGGCGACTTGCCGATCCCGGGCGAATGTGCCTACATCGGGACAAGCCCCCGATCATGGGATGTTGGGATTGTTCGGATCCGCGGTGCATCCGGTACAACCATAAATGTGTCAGACAACGAGATAGAGTGGAACTCCGGGCTGTATATCTGGTGCCCGAGAACCTTCCCGCCGATGGCTCGCATCCAGCGCGTTGAGGACGTCGGCGGGAGGGCAACGGTGTGGAAGGATACCGATATCACACCTGTTCCACTGCCTCCGAAGGCAAACATCATATCGCCGCTGTTCTGGGAGGCCGGGACGTGGACCGTCGTAACCGTCTCTGCCCAGGCAATGGAGGCAGGGGCGTCAATATCCAGCCTATCCCTCTCTGCATACCCAGATGGCGATGTGACTGGCGCCGGCCCATCTTTCTCTGTTCGCTTTCCCACTCCAGGGTATAAACTCCTTGTTGCGACAGCGACTGATTCCAACGGCCAGACTGGCCGGATGGTTCTGCCGGCTCTTGTAGACGTTGATGATTCCGCCGGCGTTATTGTGGACTCCGTTGATTGGAGTGTCGCGAGTGGATATGAAGTACAAGCATCCTTTCCACCGATGGCCATCAGGCCACTTGCCCCGGCATTTATGAAGTACGGCGAAGTTGAACTTCTTCTATGGATCTGGCTGGATGAGGAAAATCGGTCTGGTATGGTTACCAGGACTGAGGGACGATTCCTGTCCTCCGTTGGAATGCTGGATAAGTTAGTCTCTCACGCATTTGTTCTTGAGGACGGAGATCGGGACAGCTGGTATCGTGTACCGGAATTGACTGGTGTTAGGGCAGTACACTTGCTCCTTGAGTTCCATTCCACGTTTAATCTGGTCACGCCAGTCTTTTACCAGTCCGCCAGGCTTTCCATGCGAATCAAGAGCCAGAAGTTTGGCCAGGGATCGGTCCTCTCGCAGTTGAGAGACCTGCTGGCGGATGCCTGTTCCAATCCGATCCAGCAGGGAGTTGGGGTGACAATCTGGGAAGAGCCACTGATGCGGTGGGACAGGAGCAGCATCTCCGTTCATCCTGTGACACCGGTGTCCGTTCGCGAATCAGATCCTGGGCCAATAGGGGAACTGCGGTGCGGTGGGTTCGGCTATGATACGCCATACTTATCCAGGTTCCCTGGGACTACTCCAGAGATCTGGGCCCGGCGTGAGGAGCGTGAGGGCTTCATAGTGTCTGACCAGCGAGATCTGAACAGGTTGGCCGGACTGCTTGCCGCGTTCCAGGCCGCCCCGTCATATCACCTTTCATTGGCAGAGGATTTCAGCGCTCTGCCGCCGTTTACATCATTGTGGAGATGCGACACCATTAAGGGGTCCCCCCAGGCTATGTCGGCCCGTCATTCAACGTCCGGATTCCTGGTGGAAGTGGAACTAAAGCAGGAGCGACCAGCCGCAGAGGGGGAAACAATCGTAATCCCACCGGCACCAGATCCGACTCCGCCGGAAATCCCGGCACCACCGATCCCACCTCCGCCGCCATACCAGGGCACCAGCGGAACTGCAATGGTCCGGTGTGGGTATGTTATAATGCGAACATCCAACATATATTCTCAATCACCAGAGTGGGAGCCCGTTTTTGATGTACGAGGACAAAGCAACATCGGGCCAATTGTTGATTTCAGATACGTTGAGCGATCCGGCGGAGTGTCTGTTGTGGTATTGACCCAAAAAGGGCTCTACTACACTTCCGATCCATTTGCCGGGACTGTCTCGTGGACGCCCCTGCTTAATAGGGAACAGATTATGACTATCGTCGGGTCTGACAGTGATGTTGCTAACTACCATCTCATAACCCTTGTCCAGGACGGAAACTACATTGGTTTCTTTACCCATGCTCTCAACTCCAATTACAGCCACAAACTGATGTACGTCTTCACTAACAACTGGGGTGCAAGCTGGGACGCCAGGGTTATAGCCACATCTTTCGTTTACCTCCAGTATCCGTGGACTGTCTATAATCGCCCCGGAACAGACGAAATCGGATGTTTTCACTCAACCGGAATTTACGGGTCAACGTTGTACTTTAAGCGATCAACGGATCGCGGGCAGAACTGGTCGTTGGTGAAGTCATATAACATCACTGTTATTAGTATGAAGATTGTTAAACCCTGGCAATCTGGGTCAATCCTCTATGCGACAGGGGATTTTTATGGCTGGGGATGGAGGGTGGCAAAATCAACCGACGATGGAGGATCGTT
>DAOUBO010000438.1:0-4357 GCA_034432695.1 Anaerolineae bacterium
CCCCCTCGGCCTGAGGGCCTCGGGGCCGAAGGGCCACGGCTCCAGGGGGCTCGCCCCCTGGGGGCCCGGGCGGGGGCCCCCCCCGGAGGGCCGGGCGGCCGAGGGCCACGGCCGGAGCCCCACGGGGCGAGGCCCCTCGGGCCGTGGCCCTTCGGCCCCGAGGCCCTCAGGCCGAGGGGGCTTCCTTGCCCCGTGGGGCTTGCCCGAGGCGAGAGGAGGGGGCAGGGGGGTGGGGTGAGGGCATAATCTGACAGGCACGCCTCGTGGACAAGGGCCAGGGGTCTATCCCCACCCAAAAACCTACACTTGTAAGGGGGGTGGGGGGGCCAAAAACCGCCACCGGCAGGACTCTTTGATGTCTGTGTACCGTTTTAGAATGGTAGTGTTGCTTTACTGGACTTTGGACAAACTGAAAGGGATAGGGCGAGCGCCTTACCTATGCCACATATGTGGGCTTTATCCATTTGCCGACGCCCATATATAGGGGTGGCCCGTAGGCCGAAATAAATTTCGGCTTATATCCCGGCGGTTTATCCAAAGTCCAGATCCAAAGTCCAGTTTAGAAAAGCGAAACTCAATAATTGTTTTCCGGAGCGAAACCGATGCGAATACAGGCTTCTTCTCCCCGTGAGTGGCCCAAGGTCCTGGCCATCTACCTGGCCCTCTCCGAATATCCCATCCTGGCCCGTCAGATCCGGGAGCGGATGCGCCAGGAGATGTTTGAGCGGGGCGTCATCACCCCTGAGCGCTTTGAGGAAGAGGTGCGCGCCAAAGCCCTGCTCACCCAGATGGAAGAGGGCCTGACGGACCCCCTGGTCCAGGAGTCCGCGGAGGACTGGGAAGAGCGCCTCCGTATCGTCCGGGACCACCTGACCGACTTTTACTTCGCCCTGAACCTCCCCTACTCCCTTTTTGAAGAAATCGTCCGCTCCGCCCTCCGGCCGCGCAAGCCGGAGGAGGAAATCATCCTGACCTTCAATCCCGAACTGGCCCCATGGGACCTCCTCTTCGCCCAGGCGGAGCAGTATGAGCAACTCCCCCCGGAAAAGCGGGCCAAAGTCCTCCACCACCTGCGGCAGATCCTCGTTGTGCTCATCCGGGGGATGATCAGCGACCAGCTGGGCTTCATCGGCGTTGCGCGGGACCACTTCACCATTTCCGACCTGAAGGAGGTCCGCCGCCGACGCATCGGGCGGGGGAAAATCGGTGGCAAGTCTGCCGGAATGCTGCTGGCCTACAAAATCCTTCAGGCCGACGGGGTTCTTCAAGACCTCCCCGCGCACGTCCAGATCCCCGAGTCGGTCTTTCTGGGCGCGGACGTCTTCTACGACTTTATCGCCCATAACAACCTCTACCCCTTCTTTGACCAGAAGTACAAATCGGAGGACGAAATCCGGGAAGAATATCCGGAGATTCGGGTCCGGTTCCTGGAGGGTGAGTTTCCGCCCTATGTCGTGGAAGGTCTGACGCAGGCCCTGGACCGCTTCGGCTCCGCTCCCCTCATCGTCCGGTCCTCCAGCCTCCTGGAAGATAACTTCGGCACCTCCTTCGCCGGGAAGTACGAGAGCCTCTTCTGCCCCAACCAGGGGACGCGGGAGGAAAACCTGCGCGCCGTCCTGGACGCGATCCGCACCGTTTACGCCAGCACGCTCAACCCCGACGCCCTCCTCTATCGCCGCCAGGTCGGCCTGCTGGACTACGACGAGCGGATGGCCATCCTGATCCAGCAGGTCGTCGGCTCCCCCTATCGCCACTATTATTTCCCCACCGTGGCGGGAGTGGCCTTCAGCCGGAACCCTTTCCGCTGGACCCCTCGCATAGACCCGGAAGCCGGGTTTCTGCGCATAGTCTGCGGGCTGGGGACCCGTGCGGTGGAGCGGGTGGCCGGCGATTATCCCCGCATAGTCGCCCTGAGCCACCCCACCCTTCGCCCGGAGGGAACGCCCGCCGAAATCCGCAAGTATTCCCAGCATTTCATAGACGTCATTGACCTGAAAGCCAACGAACTGCGAACCCTCCCGATTTTCCAGGTGTTCGGGACCGATTACCCTGGCCTGGAATATCTGGTCTCCGTTTTCCGGGAAGACTACCTGGGCCCCTTTCTGCGCACGCCCGGCGTCCGCCCGGAGCAGTTCGTCCTGACGTTTGATCGCCTGCTCTCTGGCTCCCCCTTCCCCGAGATCATGCAGGCCCTCCTTCGCCGTCTCGCCGAGGCCTATGGGCGGCCCGTGGATGTGGAGTTCGCGCTGGAAATTATCCCGGACCGGCCGCGGCCGCGGTTTGGGCTGTACCTCCTGCAATGCCGCCCGCTCAGCAGCCGGGAGATGGCCTCCACCCGCTCCCTTCCTACCTCCCTCGCTCCCCAGGACATCCTCTTCGTCGCAACCCGGCTGGTGCCCGACGGCGTTGTCCCGGATGTGGAATACGTCGTCTATGTGGACCCGCACCGGTACGCGACGGTCCCCGATGACACCACCCGCTACGAGATCGGCCGTCTGGTGGGCCGCCTCAACGCGCGGCTGGCCGGATACCGCTACATTCTGATGGGGCCGGGCCGCTGGGGAAGCGCCAACATCGCCCTCGGCGTTCGGGTCGGGTATGCCGACATCTACAACGCCTCCATGCTGGTGGAGATCGCCTTCGCCGGCCCCGCGGGGACGCCCGAGGCCTCCTATGGCACCCATTTCTTCCAGGACCTGGTGGAAGCCTCCATCTATCCCCTTGCTCTCTACCCCGACGAGCCGGGGGATTACCTGAACCGGGCCTTCTTTGAGGAAAGCCCCAACGTCCTCCCGGAGTTGCTGCCCGCCGACGCCCCTCTGGCAGACTACGTCCGGGTCATCCATATCCCCTCTGTCACCGGGGGGCGGAAGGCAGAGGTGGTAATGAACAGCCAGGAAAACCGGGCCATCGGGTACCTGCGGTGAGTCCCGCTTGACACTCTCCCCGCAACGGCTACAATTTGGGCGCGCGATGCGGTTGCCATTGCCCGGCGCTGGCGAAGTGACGCGCGCCGGACTCCGGACGGCGAACGTGGGGACAGCGCGGGCCGCGCCCCAAAAGCGTGGCGCAGGACGTGCAACGGGAAAAGCAACATCTCGCGCGGCGCCGGACACCTGATTTCCGGAAGAAGATGACCGAGCAGGACAGGAACCCTATCGTCCCAGATCTGTCCGTCACCCTCTGCGGAGTCCGTCTCCCCAACCCGACGGTCCTGGCGTCGGGGATCCTGGGGCTGACCCACGGCGTGATGGTTCGGGTGGCGAAAGCCGGGGCTGGCGCCATCACGACCAAGTCCACCAGCCTGGCCCCGCGCGATGGCTACCATAACCCGGTCGTTCTGGAATGGGGGGGAGGGCTCATCAACGCCGTCGGCCTTGCCAACCCCGGTGTGGAGGTCATGGTGGAGGAGATCCGCGCCGCGAAGGAACAACTGGCCCCCCTGGGCGTCCCCCTCATCGCCAGCATCTTCGCCGACAACATCTACGACTTCGGCACGGTCGCCCGCTACATCACCGAGGCCCGCCCTGACCTGATAGAGGTCAATATCTCCTGTCCCAACGTGGACGACCAGTACCTGCGGATGTTCGCCGCCGACCCCTACGTCTCCGCGCAGGTCACCCGCCGGGTGAAGGCCAACACGGACATCCCGGTTCTGGTCAAACTCTCCCCCAACGTCAGCGACATCGTCCGCATCGCCGAGGCCGTCGTGGAGGCCGGCGCCGACGGCATCACCGCCGTCAACACCCTGGGGCCGGGGATGATCCTGGACATAGAGACCCTCCAGCCGATCCTCTCCCACGGGACGGGGGGGATCAGCGGACCCGCCCTCCGGCCCATCGCCGTCCGCTGCGTGTACGACATCTGCCGGGCAGTGGACGTCCCTGTCGTCGCCACCGGCGGCGTGACCAACGGCCGCGACGCCGTGGAGATGATCCTGGTGGGCGCGACCGCCGTCGGCATCGGCTCCGCCGGCTACTACCGGGGGCTGGAGGTCTTCCGGGAGGTCTGCCGGGAAATCCAGGAGTACATGGAACGGCACGGCTACCGGCGAATAGACGACTTCCGCGGCAAGGCCCGGGATCTCATCGGACGCCGATGAACGCAGATCAAGGATTCACCACAAAGACACGAAGGCACAAAGAATTTTTCTTTTACTTTGTGTCTTTGTGTCTTGGTGGTTTATCTTTACTGACCGCCTGTACCCCCATCGGCCCCGTCCGGGTCACCCTGGTCGCCGACGGCGAGACCCGGACCCTGCTGACCGACGCGCAGACGGTGGGGGACCTGCTGGCCGAGGCGGGCATCACGCTGGACGAGGACTACCGGGTATCCTCTTCCTAAACAGCCTTCCTAA
>DAOUBO010000439.1:0-2230 GCA_034432695.1 Anaerolineae bacterium
TACTGGTCAGTCAACCGCAATTTTGTGGGTCTACATGCCCTGCATGTGGGCAGTTCTGACCCCCAAATATAAACTTGACGGGCCACTACAGTCGGATTGTCAATCCGACCTACAGGCGGATTATCAATCCGACCTGCAGGCGGATTATCAATCCGACCTGCAGTCGGATTGTCAATCCGACCTACAGGCGGTCAATCCGACACCGTAGTCGGTGGGGGTCCTGGCTACCGGTCATCTTCTTTCAAACGTGCCAGGTATCTTCAGAAGTCCGCGCCGCGTCCATCCGCTTTATCCGTACGGCTGGCACGAATTTGTGGTAAAAATTCGTGGCTTCTCACACTCTGCCAGGCATCGCCGGAAGGCAGGATGAACGCAAGATAAATCTTGCGCTACGCCGTTGGGCGGCTTTTTGCTCCCGCAGAGGCCTTTCTCACGGGAGGGGTCAGGTAGCCGGAAGCAGGATAAATCCTGCGCTACGTTGCCCGCGTTTCCGCCCAGGCGCTGACCTTCTGGGCAATGGCCCGGATATGGTCGGGGGTAGACCCGCAACATCCCCCGATGATCCGGATACCCAGGGGAAGAACGTGGGCGACAAAGTCGGCCATCATCTCCGGCGTCGCGTCGTAGACGGGCTTTCCTCCCACCATCCGGGGCAGGCCGGCGTTGGGCTTGGCGATCAGGACCGCTTCCGGGTCCGTCTCCCGCATCTTGCGGAGGGCTCCCTCGGTCATCTCCAGCGTTGCCCCACAGTTGGCGCCGACGGCCGCCAGCCCCCACTCCCGCGCCGCCCGGACCACCTGCTCTGGCCGGACGCCCATGTTGGTTCGGCCATGGGTATCAAAGGAGAAGGTCAGGGTGATGGGCAGGTTAGGGGCGACGTGCCGGGCGCCCTCCACGGCGGCCTTCGCTTCCTCCAGCGCGGACATCGTCTCAATGTACAGGACGTCCACGCCAGCCTCCGCCAGCGCGGCGGCCTGCTCAGCGAAAAGGTCCACCGCCTCCTCGTAGGTCCGCTTGCCCAGGGGGGCCAGCAGTTCCCCCAGGGGGCCGATGTCCCCGGCGACGAGGGCGCGCCCGGCAGCAGCCTCCCGGGCCAGTTCCACCGCCTTCCGGTTCACCTCCGCCACCCGGCCTTCCAGGCCCGCACGGGCAAGCCGCGGCCGTGTCCCGCCGAAGGTACAGGTCAGAATCAGTTCGGCTCCGGCCTCCACATAGGCGCGGTGGACGGCCAGGACGGCCTCCGGGCGCTCCAGAACCCACTGCTCGGTGGGACGGCCGGGGGCCAGGCCGGCCGCCAGAAGCATCGTCCCCATCGCGCCGTCGGCGACGATGGGCGGACCGCTGCGAAGACGGGTCAGGAAATCCATAGGCACCTCCAGGCCGTCGGGTATCTGCATTGTACCACGGAGAAGCAGAGAGGCAAGCCGCCGATAGGCTAACGTTTCCTGCCCGGCGTCCAGGTGCTTGTAGCGAACCACGGAGCGAAGCGGAGCGGCGCTTGCCCACTTGACAACCTGGGCGATTCGGATATATTTGGGAATGGATGAAGCGAGGAAAAGTTTCCCGATCGCCCGATCGGTCACGGCGGGGGCCAGTCGTTGCCCTGCTGGGGCTCGCGCTGGCTCTGCTGGCGCTCCCCCCAGCCTATGCCCAGACCGGAAATCCCCCCGACACAGCGACCGTCCTCTCCCCCTACTGGTCGTGGGCCGTCGCGCGATGGGAACCCCTCATTCTGGAGGAAGCCTCTCGTCGCGGGTTGGACCCCGACTTCATCGCAGCGGTCATCTGGACGGAGTCCCTGGGACGGCCGCACCTGCACAGCCCTGCCGGTGCTGTCGGGTTAATGGGCGTGATGCCACGGGAAGCGGGCTTCTCATGGCGTCCGACGGCCGCCGAACTGGAAGATCCCGCCCTGAACCTTTTCTGGGGGACCCGAACGCTGGCCATCACGATCCAGCAGGCGCGCGGCGACCTCTATCTGGCGCTGGCGGCCTACAACGGGGGCTGGGAGCAGATCCACCTGCCGGGGCCTCAGCGCTACGCGGAGGAGACCCTCTTCCACTACGTGCGCGCCGTGGCGGTTCGGCTGGGGCTTCCTCCCGCAGGCCCCTGGGTTGCGACGATCGCTCTCGTGGACGAACGCGCCCGCAATGGGTTTACGGTGTTGGGCCCCTATTTTCCCCTCACCCGATACGGCGGGCGCCCGACCCCCTTCCGCCTCCAGGACGCC
>DAOUBO010000440.1:0-9618 GCA_034432695.1 Anaerolineae bacterium
GGGCGGCGGGGGCGGGCCCCCGCCCCCCGCCGCAACATCCCCAGCGGGCGAGGATGGCTATGTTCATAGACGAGGCGACGATTTACGTCAAAGGCGGCGATGGTGGGAACGGCTGTGTGGCCTTTCTGCGGGAAAAATACGTTCCCTTCGGGGGCCCCGCCGGTGGCGACGGCGGCAAAGGCGGGGACGTTATCCTGTATGTGGACCCCCATCTGAACACGCTCTACCATTTTACCCATCGGCGGCACTTCCGTGCGGAGCGCGGCCAGCATGGCAGGGGAAAGAACCAGCATGGAGCCAACGGAGCGGACCTGCGGGTGCCCGTCCCCCCGGGAACCGTTGTGCGGGACGCGGCAACCGGCCGTGTGCTCGCCGACCTCACCGAGCCGGGCCAGGAGGTCGTCGTCGCACGGGGAGGACGGGGGGGAAGAGGCAACGCCCGCTTCGCGACGCCGTCCAACCAGGCCCCCCGTATCGCCGAGAAGGGGGAGCCAGGAGAGGAGCGAACGCTCCATCTGGAATTAAAACTCCTGGCGGATGTTGGACTGGTCGGCAAGCCCAACGCGGGCAAGTCCACCCTGTTGTCTGCGGTCACGGCCGCGCGCCCCAAAATCGCTCCCTATCCGTTCACGACGCTGCACCCCCATCTGGGAGTGGTTGCGCTGGATGAGCGGACGACGTTTGTGATGGCCGATCTGCCCGGCCTGATAGAGGGAGCCAGCGAGGGCAAAGGCCTGGGCCATGATTTCCTGCGCCATGTGGAACGAACCCGCCTGCTCCTCCATCTGCTGGATGGCTCCAGTGAGGACCCAATCAGGGACTTCCAGGCCATCAACGCCGAGCTGGCAGCCTTCGGCCACGGGCTGGACCGGAAGCCCCAACTGGTCGCCTACAACAAGATGGACCTCCCGGAGGCCCGGGAGCGGTGGCCCTCCGTACGGGATGGTCTGCGAGCCCAGGGTTACGAGGTTTTCCCCATCTCCGGACTGACGCGGGAGGGAGTTCAGGACCTGCTCTGGCGCGTGGCCCAGCGGCTGGCCCAACTCCCGCGGGAAGTCTCCGTCGCCTATGAAATCCCGGTCTTCCGGCTGGAGGACGATGAGCGGGCATTCTGGGTGGAGCGGGAGGATGACGGCTGGCGTGTCCGGGGGAAGCGGGTAGAGCGCCTGGTCGCGATGACCCCGCTGGAACTGGACGAAGCCGTACAGCGCATGCACCGCATTCTGGAGCATATGGGGGTAGTGGACGCCCTCCGGGAAGCAGGGGTCCGACCCGGCGACATCGTTCGCATCGGCAACACGGAACTGGTCTGGGAGGAGTGAGCGGTTTTGTCCGCCGGGCCCTTCGCAGGGCATCTTGCAGGAACCCACCGGGCTGTGCCGGAATGGCGCTCCCCTCATCCAGCAAGGAAGGCCGCCCTTAAGGGCGGCCTTCCTGATGGAATGGGATTCACCGACGCGTGGAGAGCCCCGTTCTGGTGGATTACACCTGGTCTTTGCCCGGACCGATCTTGAAGTAGTCGGCGTTCTTCTGGATGTCCGCTTTGTAGGCGTCCGGGACCTCGTCTTCGTGGAAGATGGCCTCATTGGGACACTCCGCGGCGCAGGCCCCGCACTCAATACAGGTCTCGGGATTGATGTAATAGGTGGGCCAGTTGGGGTCCCCGTCCACAAAGTGGATGGAATCGGTGGGGCAGACATCCACACAGGCTCCCGCCCGCTTGCAGAGACTGGTGATCACGTACGCCATTTTGGACCTCCGTGGAGATTGGATTACCCCGACAAGAGCCGGGAATGGAGACGACTGAACTATGGTGATTGTAATGAGTTTCGGCTTTTTGTCAAGCAGGTGGAATGGACCCATCGTCTGCCCCTTTTCGTTGCGGCTTCCCCGGGCGACGGGGGAACTGTCCCCGCGCAGGCCTGAACTTCGGGGTCGGGCAATTTGCTTCCCCCGCCCCACAGTGTTACAATACACTTGCTATGGCTCAACGCGCGCGCTGTGTGCTGTGTGGACGAACCTCCCCGCGGGTCGCCGCCAACCTGGGAGTCTGCCGGACGTGCATCCGGGAGCGCCCCCGGCAGGCGCTGGCCGTGGCCGAAGAAGCCCACGCGGCCACCCGCCGCGCCTTCGGTCTCCCGGAGGCCCCACCCAGAGCGGCAGACGGCGTCCGTTGTGGGCTCTGCGCCTGCGACTGTGCGATCGGCGAAGGGGAGACAGGGTACTGTGGCCTGCGGGAGGTCCGGAACGGCAAACTCCACCACCTGGCTGGCACGCCGGAGCGGGGGCTTCTCCACTGGTACCGGGACCCCCTCCCGACCAACTGCGTCGCCGACTGGGTCTGCTCCGGCTCTGCCCAGAGGGGCAAGCATAATCTGGCCGTCTTCTACGCAGCCTGTACCTTCAACTGCCTTTTCTGCCAGAACTGGCACTACCGGGACGCGGACCCCCGTCGGTCCCGGACGATGAGCGCGCAGGAACTGGCCGACGTCGCCAGCGAGCGCACCTACTGCGTCTGCTACTTCGGCGGAGACCCGGCCGCCCAGATGGCCCACGCGCTGGCCTCCGCCCACCTGCTGGCCCAGCGGGGCGTCGTCGTCTGCTGGGAGACCAATGGGAGCGCCCACCCCAAACTGATGGACCGGGCGGTGGAACTCTCCCTGCAGACCGGCGGATGCGTCAAATTTGACCTGAAGGCGTGGGATCCAGCGCTCCACCGGGCCCTCACCGGGACCGACAATGCCCGGACGCTGGAGAACTTCGCCCGCGCGGCGGCCCGCTTCGGGGAACGGCCCGATCCGCCCCTCGTCGTCGCCAGCACGCTGCTGGTGCCGGGATACGTGGACGCGGAGGAGGTGGGGAACATCGCCCGTTTCATCGCCGGCTTGGACCCCCGCATCCCCTACGCCCTGCTCGCCTTCGCGCCCCAGTTCTACTTCCACGATCTGGGCTATACCTCCCGCCGTCAGGCAGAGGAAGCCGAGGCGGCAGCCCGCGCCGCCGGGCTCACTCGCGTCCGTCTGGGAAACCGACACCTCATCGGATTGGGGGATTGGGAATGAACGTCACCGTCATAGACCTTCTGCTCGGGCTCATCGTCCTGGCCCTGGCGGCTCTGGGCGCCGTCCGGAGGACGATCCGCCAGGCCTTCAGCCTCGCCATCTGCTACCTGGCCACCATCGCCGCGGGAATCCTCTACCCCTATGGGGCGCTCTTCCTGAGCGCCATCGGCGGCAGAACTCCCACGCTGACTCAGTTCATCGTCTTCTGGATTCTCTTCGCCGGGGTTACGGTCGTGCTGGAGATCTCGTTGAAGAAGGGATTCCCGGATACCAGCCTTCCGGCTTTAGGCTTTCTGGACCACCTGCTGGGCCTGGTTCTGGGCGGGGTATGGGGAATCCTGATCGCGGCCATCCTGCTGGCGACGATGGCCTACGCGCCCCGGGAGACGTGGGGGGCTGTGCTGGCTCCGGCCCGCGCGGCCCTCGCGGCCCTCAGCGATGAGGCGGCGCTTCGCCCATTCCTGGTTCAGGCCCTGGGCCTGTACCTCCGGGCCCATACCCTCTGGTTCCCCGTCCCGCCGCCGATCCTGACGCTCCCGTAAACGCCCCAGCCCCGCGCGACGCGCCCGAACATCCTTTCGGCCAATGAACCGACACTGGCAGACCCTGGAATTCCCGAAAATCCTGGACCGACTGGCTGCGCACACCTCCTTCTCTGCAGGGGCGGAAAAGGCCCGCCGACTGACGCCCAGCACGCAGGCCACAGAGGTCCGGGAGCGGCGGGCCAGCACCGCGGAGGCCCGTCGCTTCCTCGCCGAGCGCCCCCAGACCGACCTGGGCGGCGCCCGGGACCTCCGTCCCCTGGTGGAAGCCGCCCGGCGCAGCATTCTCCTCTCTCCGGCCGACCTGCTGGACGTCCGCCAGACCCTGCTGGTCGCCCGGCGGTTCCGGCAGATATTCGCCCCAATGGAATCCACCTATCCCCGCCTCTCGGCCATTATCTCCCGGACAGCCCTCTGTCTGGACCTGGTGGAGGCCATCGGCCACTGTCTGGACGACCGGGGTGAGGTTCGGGACGACGCCTCCCCGGCCCTGGCGCGGGTTCGCCAGGAACTCCGGGTCACCCACGACCGGCTGATGGACCGCCTTCAGCGCATCATCGCCGCGCCGGAGAACCAGCCCTACCTGCAGGAGCCGCTCATCACGATGCGGGAAGGGCGGTACGTCATCCCCCTGAAGGCCGAGTTCAAGGGGCGCATCCCGGGCATCGTCCACGACCGCTCCGCATCGGGCGCGACGCTCTTTATAGAGCCCCTGGCGGTGGTGGACCTGGCCAACACGTGGCGGGAACTCCAGTTGCAGGAGGAAGAGGAGGTTCGGCGCATCCTGGCCGACCTGACCGCCCGCGTCGCAGCCTGCGGGGAGGACCTGGAACGGACGGTGGAGGCGCTGGCCGACCTGGACCTGGCCTTTGCTATGGCCCGGTATGCGGAGGAACTGAACGCGACGGAGCCCCGGGTGACCGACGGGACCCCGCGCCTGGCCCTCCTTCGGGCCCGCCACCCCCTGCTGGATCCGGCGACCGTCGTCCCCATAGACGTTGTGCTGGATGGGGAGACCCACGTCCTGGTCATCACCGGCCCCAACACCGGGGGCAAGACGGTGACGCTGAAAACCGTCGGACTGCTGGTGCTGATGGCCCAGTCGGGCCTGCACATCCCGGCCGCACCGGGCTCTACCCTCCCCGTCTTCAACGCCGTCTACGCCGACATCGGCGACGAGCAGTCCATAGAGCAGTCCCTCTCCACCTTCTCCGCCCACCTGACCAACATCCTCTCGTTCCTGCATCGGGCAGACGAGCGGTCCCTGGTTCTCCTGGACGAACTGGGGGCGGGGACCGACCCAGCGGAGGGGTCGGCGCTGGCCCGCGCGCTCCTGGAGGCCTTCCGACAGAGGGGATCTCTCATCCTGGTCGCAACCCACTATCCGGAACTGAAGGCCTACGCGCAACTGACGCCCGGCGTTCAGAACGCGTGCGTGGAGTTTGACCCGGAGACGCTCCGGCCCACCTACCACCTGACCATTGGGCTTCCCGGTCGGTCCAATGCCTTTGCCATTGCCCGCCGCCTGGGGCTGGACGAGGAGATTGTCCGCCAGGCCGAGGCCCTGATCTCGCGGGAGGACCGGATGACCGAAGGGCTTCTGGCCGACCCCCATCGGCTGCGGCTGGAGGCCGCGCGCGCTCGCGACGAGGCGCTGGCGGCCCGTGCGGAGGCCCGCCGGCTGGAGGAAGAACTTCGGAAGCGGCTGGCCCGGATAGACGAGGAACGGGCGGCGATCCTGGAGGCGGCCCGCCGGGAGGCTCAGGCCGAGGTGGAGCGCCTGAGGGAGGAACTGCGCGCCCTCCGCCGGAAGTTGGGGCAACTGGCCGCGAGGCCCCTCCCGCCGCAGGCAATCCCCCAGGCCCGGGAGGAACTGACCGCCGTGGAGGCCGAACTGGAGGAACTCTCCGAGACGGTGGAGGAGGCCCTCCGCCCGCCACCTCCTCCCTTGCCCTCCGGCCCACTCCAGGTCGGGGAGACCGTCTGGGTGGCGTCGCTGCGCGCGACGGGCCGCCTCCTGGCCCTGGGGGACGACGAGGCGGAGGTTCAGGTCGGCTCGCTCCGGGTGCGCGTTCCCATCCGGGAACCGGGAGTGGCGCCCACCCCCGCCTCCGCCGCCTGCGCCCGCACTGGCCCGGACCTGGCCGGTCACGACCAGCGGGATTTCCCCCCGCCTGGACCTGCGCGGCCAGACGGTGGAGGACGCGCTGGAGCAACTGGACCGCCATCTGGACGCAGCGATGCTGGCGGGCCTCCCCTGGGTCCACATCGTCCACGGCAAAGGAACCGGAGCGCTGCGCCAGGCGGTTCGGGACTACCTGAGCCGCCACCCTCTGGTCCGTTCCTTCCGCCCCGGCAGGGACGGCGAGGGCGGCGACGGTGTGACCGTTGCCATTCTGGAAGAGGACCTCAACGAAGGGCCTCGTTCCGAACCCTTGGCCCCGGAGGCCTGAGGCCTCCGGGGGCTTCCCCACCCCGGGAATCCCAGGCGTTCACTGAAGCGGACGGTTTTCCCCCGCTGCCCGGGGCGCCGACCGAAAATCGGCCCGTAGCGCAAGATTTACTTGCCCACCGCGTCACAAGATGAACCTTGCGCCATGTAGCGCAAGATTTATCTGCCCATCGCGCCACAAGATGATCTCGCGCCACACGGCGTCGGCGGAGGTCCTGGCAGGGAGCGACCGGCAGGTCGCCCCTGCGGGGCCACATAGCAACCCGCCGTAGGTCGGATTGTCAATCCGTCGTAGGTCGGATTGCCAATCCGTCGTAGGTCGGATTGTCAATCCGACCTGCTGTCCGGCAATCGGATGCCCGGCACAATAAAACGGAGGTGCTGCAATGTCGGCCATCCATCTGGACGTCTGGCTCTACGGCCCCGTGGCCCGCTACGGCGGGCCGGAAGACCGGGGCTCATATGCCCATCTGGACCTCTCCCTGCCCGAAGGGACCACACTGGGAGACCTGCTGACCCACCATCTGGGCATCCCCGCGGAGGAGCGGGGGATGGTCTTTGTGAGCGGCAAACTGGCCGCGTTTCCCGGCATTGACGCCGGCCTGGACCTGGTCCTTCAGGACGGGGACCGGGTAGGCGTCTTCCACAGCCGGAGCATGTGGCCCTTCCAGTACCGCTTCGGTGCGGCGATGACGCCTCAACTCCAGCAGGCCCTTCAGGAGCGGGAGGACGGTGGCATCCGCCATTCCTACCGCTCCACCGTGGGGTGAGGGGCGACGGGATAACCCCGCCGCCACTGGCAACAGGAAAATGGAATACGTCCGGGTTCTCCCTCTGACCCCCCTGGGTCCGTCCGCCGCCACTCCCGTCTTTGACTACCACGTCCCGGAGTCCCTCGCGGGACGGGTGGACGTCGGCTCCCTGGTTCAGGTCCCCTTCGGCTCGCGCGCCCTCTATGCCGTCGTCCTGGAAAAGCTGGAGCAGCCCGCCGTAGAAGAGACCCGGCCTGTCGCTGCGCTGGCGGACCCCCGGCCGGTCCTGCTTCCCACCCAGATAGAACTGGCCCGCTGGGTGGCCCGGGAGACCCTCTCCCCCCTCCACGAGTGTCTCCTGATGATGCTCCCCCCCGGCGTCGTCGGCCTGACCGATTCCCGGCTGGAACTGGCTGGAGACCTCCCACCCGACGTTCGCCTGAGCCCGCTGGAGCGACACCTGGTGGACCTTCTGCGCCGTCGGGGCCCGCTGACGGGCGCCCAGATAGACCGGGCGCTGCCCCGCTCCGACTGGCGCTCGGCCGCCAACCGCCTCGTCCGCCGCAAAATTCTGACCCGCACCCCCGTCCTTCTCCCGCCCCGTGCCCACCCTCTCCGGGTCGCCACCGTCCGCCTCCTCCCCGATGCACAGGACGACGAGGTTTTGCAAGGGCTGCGGTCTCCCATCTATCGGGCGGTCATAGACTTCCTGCGGGCCGAGGGCGGCCCGGTGGACGTCAGTTGGGTCTACGCCCAGACGGGATGCACCCGTCAGCACCTGAACCAGCTGTACCGGCGAGGCGCCGTCGCCTTTGACCTGGAGGAGCGCTGGCGCGACCCGCTGGAGGGCAGGGTCTTCCTCCCCACTTCCCCCCTTCCTCTCACCCCCGACCAGCAGGCCGCGTGGGCCGAAATCCGGCCCGCAATCTCCAATCTGCAATCTGCTATCTTTCTGCTCTACGGCGTCACTGGCTCCGGCAAGACCGAACTCTACCTCCGCGCGGTGGGGGAGGTCCTGGCCCAGGGCCGAAAAGCCATTGTCCTGGTCCCCGAGATCAGCCTCACCCCCCAGACCGTCGCCCGGTTCGCCGCGCGCTTCCCTGGCCGGGTAACCGTCCTCCACAGCCAGTTGCGGGAGGGGGAACGGTACGACGTCTGGCGGCGGGCCCGCGCCGGGCTGGTGGACGTCGTCATCGGCCCCCGCTCGGCCCTCTTCGCCCCCCTCTCCCCCCTGGGGCTGATCATCGTGGACGAGGAGCACGACCCGTCCTACAAGCAGGTCTCCCGTCCCGCCTTTCACGCGCGGGAGGCGGCCCTGCACCTGGCCCGCCTGACCGGAGCGACCGTCATCCTGGGTTCAGCAACGCCCAGCCTGGAATCCTACCTCCGGTCCCAGCGGGGGGAGTTTCGCCTGCTCGTTCTGGGACGGCGCATCCTGGGCCACCGGCAGCGCCTATCCGACCTCCAGAACCTCTACCACATCCCCGAAAACCGCTACCGGGCGCTGGACGAGGGGCCCGCGGATGCCCGGTATGTGGACCTGCCCCCCGTCCAGGTCGTGGATATGCGGGCCGAACTGCGCGCGGGCAACCGTTCCATTTTCAGCATAGCGCTCCAGCGGAGCGTGGACGAGGCCCTGGCCCGCGGGCAGCAGGTCATCCTCTTCCTGAACCGGCGCGGCGCAGCGACCCACCTCTTCTGCCGGGAGTGCGGCTATGTGGCCCGCTGCCCCCGCTGCGATGTCCCGCTGACTTACCACCGGAGCGCGGCCCGGTTGGTCTGCCACCACTGCGGACGCCGGGAGGCCGTCCCGGACCGCTGTCCCCGCTGCGACTCGGTCCGCATCCGCCCCTTCGGCCTGGGGACGGAAGGACTGGAGGCCGAGGTCTACCAGCGGTGGCCTCAGGCCCGCGTCCTTCGCTGGGACCGGGACACCGCCCGCACCGCCCATGCCCACTGGGACATCCTGCAGGCCTTCTCCGAAGGGCAGGCCGACGTTTTGGTGGGCACTCAGATGATCGCCAAGGGGCTGGACTTCCCGCGGGTGACCGTCGTGGGGATCATCTCTGCCGACCCTCTCCTGAACCTTCCGGACTTTCGGGCGGCGGAGCGGACCTTTCAGTTGCTGGAGCAGGTGGCCGGGCGAGCCGGCCGCGGGCTGCTGGGCGGGAAGGTTATCCTGCAGACCTACCATCCTGACCACTACGCCATCGCTGCGGTGGAACACCACGACTACCTGGGGTTTGTGGAGCGGGAACTGGCTTTCCGTCGGGAGGCGGGGTACCCCCCCTATACCCGGATGGCCCGGCTGCTCTACCGGCATACCAACGCCCGTCGGGCGGAGGTGGCGGCCCGCAACCTGGCCGACGACCTGCGCGCGGCTCTGCGCCGGGCCGGACTGCCCACCACCGACCTTATTGGGCCCGTCCCGGCCTTCTTTGCCCGGCTGCGGGGCTACTACCGCTGGCAGATCCTCCTCCGCCACCCCGACCCGGCCGCCTTTCTGCGGAGCGTTCGCATCCCTCCGGGCTGGCTGGTGGATATAGACCCTGTGGAGGTGTTGTAGATTGCAAAAACCCACCGCAAAGCCTGAACTTTGGATAAACCACCGGGATGTAAGAGCCTATCCGAAAAACCGGGTGGGGCATGGTGTGGTATAATAGAGGTTATGAGCGAGAACAAGAAACCCCCCCCGAGAACACGGGCTCGGACGCCCGACAATAAAACACCCACCGGCTTCCGGATTTCGGATGAGTTGTGGGAAATACTCCAGCCTTTGCTTCCCGAGCATCGCAACACTCATCCCTTTG
>DAOUBO010000441.1:0-2039 GCA_034432695.1 Anaerolineae bacterium
CCAGGAGCGCGCGGGTATGCTCGTGGGCCGGGTGGGTGATGACCCGGCTCCCCGGCCCCTCCTCCACGATGCGGCCCCGATGCATCACCAGGATGCGGTCGGCGACCTTCCGGACCAGCGCCAGGTCGTGGGAGATGAGCAGGAGCGCCAGGCCCCGCTCCACCTGAATCTCCTTGAGCAGGTTGAGCAGCCGGGCCTGCTCGCTGGGGTCCAGCATGGCGACAGGCTCGTCGGCGATCAGCAATTTGGGCTCCAGCACCAGTGCGCGGGCGATGACGACGCGCTGGAGTTGTCCACCGCTCAGTTCGTGGGCCCGCCGGGCCAGGAACGACGGGTCGGTGGGCAGGCCCACGGCCTCCAGGGCGCGCCGGACCCTCTCTTCCCGCTCCGGGGGCGTGCCGATCGTCTGGATGTCCAGCGGCTCCCGGACGGCCTGGGCCACGGTCAGGCGGGGGTTGACGGCGTCAAAGGGGTCCTGGGGGATGAACTGGACGCGCCGGGCCAGGCGCCGGCGCTCCTCCCCCCGGGCCGCTGTGAGGTCGCGCCCCTCCAGGACAACACGGCCGCCGTCGGGGGAAAGTAGCCCCACCAGCATCCGCCCCAGCGTCGTCTTGCCGCTCCCGGTCTCGCCGACCAGGGCGACGACCTCCCCCTCCCGGATCTCCAGAGAGACCTCCCGTACGGCCTCCAGCCGGTCGTGGGGGCCGCCATTGTTCACGAAGAAGACTTTGCGCAGCCCCTCGGCCCGCAGCAGGGTCTGGAGGCCGCCCAGGTGGCAGGCGATCCAGCGGCCGTTGACCTCCACCAGCGGCGGCTCCTCGTGCCGGCATCGCTCCACAGCCTGGGTGCAGCGGGGGTGGAACCGGCAGCCCGTCGGCGGACGGGCGGGGTCGGGCGGATGGCCCCGGATGTTCCGCAGGTCCCGGGCCGTGCCCATATCCGGGTAGGAGTGAACCAGGCCCCAGGTGTAGGGGTGGCACGGGTCCCCGAAGACGGCGGCGGTGGGGCCCAGTTCCACCACCTTTCCGGCGTAGAGGACGGCCACCTGCTCCGTCAGGCGGGCCACCGCCCCCAGGTCGTGGGAGATGAGCAGGAGGCCGGTTCCCCGTTCCCGGCGCACCGTCTCCAGCAGGGCCAGCAACCGGGCCCGGGAGAGCATGTCCTGCCCGCTGGTGGGCTCGTCCAGGATCAGGACGTCCGGTTCGCAACTGAGGGCCATGGCCAGCAGGGCCCGCTGCTTCTCGCCACCGGAGAGTTGATGGGGATACGCGCGCAGGTGACGGGGCTCCAGCCCCACCTGGCGGGCCAGTTCCTCCGCGCGGCTCCACGCCCCGGCGGGGGAGAGACCCAGGTGGACCCGCATCGGCTCCGCGATCTGCTCCCCGACCCGGTAGACCGGGTCCAGCGCGGTCCCCACCGACTGGACGACCAGCGCGATGTGGCGCCAGCGGAGGGGGCGCCAGGCCTCTTCGGGGAGGCCGACCAGTTCCTGGCCGTCCAGGCGGATGGAGCCCTGGACCCACTCCGGCGGGTGGAGGCCCAGCAGGGCCCGGGCGATCGTCGTCTTGCCGGCGCCCGTCTCACCGACGATGCCCAGCGCGCCGCCCCGCTCCAGGTCAAAGGAGACGCCGTCCACGGCCCGGACTCCCGGCGTACCGTCCAGGGGGAAGGTCACCCTCAGGTCGCGGACCGTCAACATCACCGCCACCTCCGACTCAGGCGGGGGTTGAACTGCGACTCCAGCCCGATGCCCAGGAAGGTCAGGCCCAGGACCAGCAGGGTGATGCAGAGGGCCGGAGGGAGGACCCACCAGGCCCAGCGGTCGGTCAGGAAGATGCCGGGAAAGTTGAGGGCGAACCGGATCATCAGCCCCCAGCTCTTGGCCGTCGGGTCGCCCAGGCCCAGGAAGGCCAGGCCGGCCCCCATCGCCACCGCGTGGCCCGCGGAGACGACCAGCCCGTGGGCGACGAGGGGGCCGATCTGGGGGAGGACGTGCCGGAAGAAGATGTAGGGGTGGCGGCCGCCGAAGAGGCGGGGCC
>DAOUBO010000442.1:0-1501 GCA_034432695.1 Anaerolineae bacterium
GCTCCACCAGCGCGCCCTGCCGCATGCTCACCCCCTCCGGCAGCCGGTGGAGCCCGACCGCCGGAGCCTTCACGTACTCCGCCATCCCGCCGTCGTGGGTGACGCCGATCATATAGATGTTTTCGCAGGCCACCAGGTTCCCGGTCCGGCAGGCCCGACACTGCCCGCAGGGGATCAGGTCGCCCACGACGACCCGATCGCCGGCCCGCCAGCCGGCCACCCCGGGCCCCGTCTCCACGATCGTTCCGGCGAACTCGTGGCCGATGATCAGGCCGGGCTCATACATCCCGGTCTGGAAGGCCTCCAGGTCGGAGCCGCAGATGCCGCAGCAGGCAACCTTGATGAGCACCTCCCCCGGCCCTGGCTCCGGCACCGGGACGTCGGCTACCTCCACCTGACCAGGCCCACGGAAAACGGCGGCTTTCATCCCTCCCTCCTTGCACACAGACTGGCCTGGAAATCCAGGTAAAAGATAGCACAGAAAACGGGAAATGGCAACACCGCCCCGCTGGTAAAGAGGCCAAAAGAATGTATAATAGGATACATCCGGCAGAAGCCGACTCCCTTCTCCCCGCGCTTATCGTACCATTTTAACAAGGAGGAGTCATGAACCCGCAGACGCTGAACGCTTTGTTCACCGTGGAGAGCCTTCTGAGCCTGCAGGGAGCGGCAGCCGCCGCGCTGCTGGTGCCCAACGTGATCGGATACCTGGTCGGAGAGGCGTTTCACCCCTACAAGAAATGGGTCTCCTTCGGACTTTCTATGATCCTGGCCTACCTGGTCGCCTTCCTGGCGCCGGATGCCCACTGGATGAAATGGGTCCAGGCCTTCTTTAACGGCTTTCTCGTTTTCGCCTCGGCTGTCGGGATCAACGAGGGTGTGAGCGGGAGCACAGCCCGGCCCTACAGAGCCGAGCCCCGCCGTACCTTCTTCCAGCGATGGTTCTGATCCCCACACCCGACAATCTATGTCCCTGCTCTCCCATCTGGAATGCTCCCTCTGCGGGAGAACGTACGACGCGGACCGCCTCTGGCAGGCCTGTCCCGACTGCGGACGGCCGCTTCTGGCCCGTTACGACCTGGAGGCAGCCCGACGTCTGGGCCGGGAGCGCCTGATCGGCCCCGAGCCTTCCCTCTGGCGCTACCGGGCCCTTCTGCCGGTCCGGGACGATGCCCATATCGTTACCCTGGGCGAGGGGTTCACCCCGCTGCTGCATGCCCGGCGCCTGGGTGCGGAACTGGGGATGCCCCATCTGTACGTGAAGGAAGAGAGTCTGAACCCGACCGGCTCTTTCAAGGCGCGCGGGCTGGCTGTGGCCGTCTCCCGCGCGCGGGAACTGGGAGTCCGGGAGATGGTGATCCCGTCGGCGGGGAACGCGGGAGGCGCCGACCGGGGCACACGCGCCCCCGGCGGTGGGGAACCCCCCACAGCCAGCCCGCGCGCCTTGAAAGAGCCGGTCGGGTTCAGACTCTCTTCCTTCACGTACAGATGGGGCATCCCC
>DAOUBO010000443.1:0-5981 GCA_034432695.1 Anaerolineae bacterium
CAGAACCTCCGTGTTCCAGCGGGCAGGGCGGCGCTGCGCCCGCCATCGTTCCAGCCGCAGCACCGCCGGCCCCAGCAGATGGACGTTCCAGTGATAGCGGAGAGCGGCCAGGGGATTCATCTCACGTCTCACGCTTCACGCCCCACGCCTCATACCCCTCATCATCGCCAGCACCCGCGCGGCCGCCGCGCTGGCGTGGGCCACCGTCTCCGGGATGTCCATCGGGCCGACGGCGGTGCCGGCCAGGAAGACGCCCGGGCGTTCCGTCTCCATCGGGCGCAGGTCGCCGTTGGCCGCGGTCAGCCAGCCCGTCCCGTCCACCGAAATGCCCAGCATCTCCGCCAGACGGCGGGTCTCGGGGCGGGGCACCATCGCCGGCGCCACCACCACCAGGTCCGCCGCGATGCGCACCTGCTGGCCGGAGAGGGTATCTGCGCCCAGCACCACCACCCGCCCGTTCTCCGCGTAGACCCGCGAGACCTTCCCCCGCAGGTAGACGACGTCCTCCTTCTCCATCGCCCGCTGGATGAACTCGTCGTACCCCTTGCCCGGCGAGCGGATGTCAATGTAGAAGACGTACGCCTGCCCGTCGTGGACCCGGTGGCGGTAGAGGATGGCCTGCTTGGCGCTGTACATACAGCAGATTTTGGAGCAATGGGGCATGTGGCGCGCGGGCTCCCGGGACCCGGCGCACTGGATGAAGACCACCTCCTTCGGCTCGCGGCCGTCGGACGGGCGCAGCACCTTCCCGGCGGTGGGGCCGGACGCCGAGAGCAACCGCTCAAAGGCCAGCGCGTCTATGATGTCCGGGATCTTCCCGCCGCCGTACTCCGGCATCCGCTCCAGCGGGTACAGGTCGTACCCCGTTGCCAGGATAATGGCGCCGACCTCCGTCTCCACGAAGATGTCCGTCTGCTCGTAGGCGATGGCGCCGGTGGGGCAGAACTTCTCGCAGGCCCGGCATCGTCCCTTCTGAAAGTAGATGCAGGACTCCCGGTCTATGACGGGTTTGTTGGGGACGGCCTGCGGCGAGAGAGTGTAAATGGCTTTCCGGGGACCCAGTCCCCGCTGAAACTCCGCCGGCACTTTTGACGGGCATTTCTCCTGACAGAGGCCGCATCCGGTGCACTTCTCCCAGTCCACATACGCCGCGTGGCGGCGGATGCGGACCTGGAAGTGCCCGGCCTCGCCCGCCACCGACTCCACCTCGGAGTAGGTGAGCAATTGAATGTTGGGGTGACGTCCGACCTCCACGGTGCGGGGGGTAAGGATGCACTGGGAGCAGTCCAGAGTGGGGAAGGTCTCCGAAAGTTGGGCCATGCGGCCGCCGATGGAGGGGAGCCGCTCCACCAGCACGACCTCGTAGCCCGCGCTGGCGATGTCCAGCGACGCCTGCATCCCGGCGATCCCCGCGCCGACCACCAGCACCCGGGGCACCGGCTTCGCCTCTCCTGTCGTCATCCTTGCTCCTTTCATCTGAACCGCAGAGAACGCAGAGGGCGCAGAGAATGATATATTTTTCTCTGCGTTCCCTGCGCCCTCTGCGGTGAAACTATCCGATCTCCACCAGCACCCGGTCCTTCTCCACGTCGTCGCCGGGGCGGACGTGGACGGCCTTCACCACGCCGTCCTGTTTGGCCTGGAGTTCGTTCTCCATCTTCATTGCCTCCAGGACGCAGACGGGGTCGCCCGCCTTCACCCGCTGGCCGACCTGGACGAAAACGCGGGTGATTTTGCCCGGCATAATGGCCAGCACCGCGCCCGCGCTGGCGGCCGCAGGGGCGGGGCCGACGGCACGGGATGGGGTGGGGGAGGGGGGTGGGGCAGAGACCACCCGCAGCCCACTCACCTCCACCGAATAGGGTTTCCCCTCCACCACGGCCTGCCTCTCCTCCAGCGCGACGCGGTAGGCGATCCCGTCCACCAGAACTGTGCCGTCCGGGGCGACCTCCACCGTGAACGGGCGCCCGTTCACGGTAACCGTGTTCCCCTCGGCGACCACCGGGTACTCCACACCGTCCAGAACCAGCGTGAACTCTCGCTTCAACCCGGTCCTCCTGTTTGGATTTTACACACAGAGACACGGAGACGCTGGGTTTTTAATTTTTAGATTTTACACACAGAGGCGCAGAGACACGAAGTTTTTAATTTTTTCATTGTTAATTGTTAATTGTTAATTTTTTGCGCCTTCGTGGTGAACCCTATCTGAGCCCACCGGCGCCCTCCAGGATGCCGGTCCAGCGGCCGCTGGCGGGGCGCCCCGGCGGCTTCCAGGGGGAGACCGCCGGGGCTGGTGGGGTGGGGGGCTCCCGGCGGGCCTGCTCCTCCAGGCGGTGCAGGAGCATCCCGGCGATGGCCGCCGCGACCGGCTCCTTGCCGTCGCTTCCCCGTGCGCGCCGCTCCAGGAACGGGCGGGCGATCTGGGGGAAGAGCGCGTAGGAGATCACGTCCTCCTCGCTGCGGGCCAGGTGGCCGATCTCCTCCCACGCCTTCGGCATCCCGGGCGGCAGCAGGTCCGCCGGACGGCAGTCTATGGGCTCCTCGTCTCCAATGACCCGCCGCTTCACCTCGGGGTCAATCGGCGCGGGGGGACGGCCATAGAAGCCGCGCACGTAGTTCTTCACCTCCTCCGGCACGATCTTGTACCGTTCTCCCAGCACCACGTTCAGCGTGGCCTGCGTGCCAACGATCTGGCTGGAAGGAGTCACCAGCGGCGGGTAGCCCAACTCCGCCCGCACGCGCGGCACCTCCTCCAGGACCTGGGGATACTTGTCCTCCGCCTTCTGCGAGCGCAGCTGGGAGACCAGGTTGGAGAGCATCCCGCCGGGAATCTGGTACTGCAGGACGCCCACGTCCACGCCGAAGAAGCCGCTCTCGTAGCGGGCATACTTCCGGCGCACCCCGGCGAAGTACTCCGCGATCTCCGCCAGCAGGTTCAGGTCCAGGCCGGTATCCCACTCCGTTCCCTGAAGCATCGCGACGACGGATTCGGTGGGAGAGTGGGACGGGCCCATAGAGAGGGGCGAGATGACCGTGTCCACGATGTCGGCGCCGGCCTCCACGGCCTTGAGCAGCGCAGCCGTCGCCATCCCGCTGGTGGTGTGGGAGTGAAAGTGGACTGGCAGGCCAATGTCGGCCTTCAGCCGCCGGACCAGTTCATACGCGGTGTACGGGGCGATCAGGCCGGCCATGTCCTTGATGCAGATGGAGTCCGCGCCCAGTTCGGCCATCTGGCGGGCCAGATCTACAAAATAATCTATATTGTAGGGCGGGCCGATAGTGTAGCAGATGGCAGCCTGGACATGGGCTCCCTCCCGCCTGGCGACGGTCATAGCCCACCGGATGTTGCGGACGTCGTTGAGGGCATCAAAGATGCGGAAGACGTCTATGCCGTTGGCCCGCGCGCGGACAATAAACCGTTCCACCACATCGTCGGGATAGTGGCGGTAGCCGACGACGTTCTGACCGCGCAGGAGCATCATAAAGGGGGTGTTGGGCATCGCCTGGCGGAGCAGGCGCAGCCGTTCCCAGGGGTCCTCTTCCAGGAACCGCATCGCGGAGTCAAAGGTGGCGCCACCCCACATCTCCACGGCCCAGAAACCGACCCTGTCCATCTTCTCGGCGATGGGGAGCATATCGTCGGTGCGCATTCGGGTCGCCAGCAGCGACTGATGCCCGTCCCGGAGGACCAGATCGCAGACCTTCACAGGCCTGGCCATAGCAAACCTCCTCTGGAACTTTGTTCCGGGGGAATTTTAAGGCAGACGGGGCGCTTTGTCAAACGTGGAGTGGGGCAAACCCCCGTCCGCGATATGATTCGGATAGTGTATCTTATCCGAATCATACATCCGCCCGCAGGCTGATACCCCCTACTCTGTCAGAGGTTTGACAAATTTTCCTGCTTGTCTTACAATAGAGCCAGTAAAGTAAGAAATCGGGAGGCGCAATGATTCAGACCCGTCTTTCCTCTAAGGGGCAGGTGGTGATTCCGAAAGCCATCCGGGAAGCACTGGGGCTCCGGTCAGGCACTGCCTTCCGTGTTTCCCTGGAAGGGGGAACCATCGTTCTGGAACCGGTGCCGACTTCGCCCGTTGCGGCCCTGTACGGGAAATATCCGGAGGCGGATTTCCTGGCCGAACTGGAGAGGGAGCACCGACAGGAGGTCCGGGATGAGGCCCCGGTTCGTCCTTGACGCGTGGGCTATGCTGGCCTTCCTGCAGGGAGAGGAGCCGGCCGCCTCCCGGGTTCGCCAGTTGCTGGAGAGCGCACAGAACAGGGAGAGCGAGCTTTTCATCTCCGTTGTCAATCTCGGCGAGGTTGTTTACTGTGTGGGCCGGGTCAGGGGCGAAGAGGCCGCGTGGATGACGCTGGATGAGATTCGCCACCTGGCTCTGACCGTTGTTCCGGCCACCGAGGAGCAGGTCTTCTCTGCGGCCCGGCTCAAGATCCGGTATGCCATCTCCTACGCGGACGCTTTCGCGGCCGCACTGGCCCAGGAACTGGACGCGACCCTGGTGAGCGGTGACCCGGAACTGGTGGCCCTCCGGGGCGAGATCTCGCTGGAGAGGCTGGAGCGAAGGCACCGATGACCGACCTGACCCTGCAGCAGGCCCTGGAGAAATTCCTGGACGAGATCGCGGCCAGCCGCAGCCCCAACACCCATAAGGCCTACCGCCAGGCCGCGGCTCGCTTTGCCCAGACCCTCTCCGCCCACGGCGTCTCCCCCACCCTGACCCCCGTCTCCGACCTCTCGGTAGAATGGATGGGCTGGTACATCCAGGACCTCCACAGCGCCTCCGTCGCAACCGAACAACTCTACATCACCGCCATCCGGGCTTTCTACGAATACGCCGCCGCGGAGGAATGGGCCTCCCTGAACCTGCCCGCCCTCCACCGCCTCTGCCGCCGGAGAGCCCGCCGGGAGGCCACCCGCCTGCCCCCTTTCCCGCGCGCGGAAATAGAAAAGATTTTGGAGGCCGTCGCCCAGGCCGCCGCCGCCCCACCCCACGACGAACGGGAACTCCTGCAGGTTTTAAGAGACCGTGCTCTACTTTATGTTCTGGCGGACACGGGGCTGCGGGTCTCCGAGGCCTGCTCCCTGACCCGCGGCCATGTGGACTGGACCGAAGCCCGGGCGCGCGTGCTGGGAAAGGGAGGCCGGGAATCCGTCGTGCGTTTCTCGGAGCGGAGCCTCCGCTACCTGCGGGCCTACCTGGACGCCCGCACTCCGCTGGATGGCCGCCAGGGCCGCCCCCTGGCCAGCCTGCCCCTCTTCGCCCGCCACGACCGGGGAGCCGGCAGCCGGGTGCTGCCCCTCTCACCCCGCTCCGCCGAAAACATCGTGGAAACCTGGACCGTGCGGGCCCTGGGGGAGAAAGCCCGTGGAACCATTACCCCCCACACGTTCCGCCACTATTTCGTCACCGTCGTCCTTCGGGGAAGTGGAGGCAACGTCCGATTGGCCCAGGAACTGGCCCGCCATCGCAGCATCACCACCACCCAGCGCTACACCCACCTGAGCGACGACGAACTGGACCGGGGTTACCACGAGATCTTCAACGAGCCGACCGGGAACGACGAGGCTTGACAAATCCCCCACACGGGGTATACTTTCGGCCGAGATCACGACCACCGACGCTTCCCAACCAATGGAAGAGCGAACCGGACGCCGACTGACTCCCATCCAG
This sequence comes from Anaerolineae bacterium, assembly GCA_034432695.1. Taxonomy (GTDB): domain Bacteria; phylum Chloroflexota; class Anaerolineae; order B4-G1; family DUEL01; genus SpSt-77. The sequence continues at coordinate 5,688 of DAOUBO010000443.1, forward strand.
ATGACCCTGCTGGGCATCATCCTGCTGACTATCCCCTGCTATTGCCTGGGATTCTCGCTGCTCTACCTGTACTCCACTCCCGCACGCCCGACGCCCACGCCAGTGGTCATCACCGAGACCCCGACGGCGACCCGGACCCCCTCCCCGCCGACCGCCACGCTGGAGCCGACGCCGACCCAGTGGTGGCCGCCCACCAGCACGCCCACCGCCACCCCAACGGCGACCTTCACCCCTACCCCGACGCCGACGGCGCCCTCCCCACCCACTCCTACACCCCCCCGGACCGCCACGCCC
>DAOUBO010000444.1:0-3617 GCA_034432695.1 Anaerolineae bacterium
TGCCCACGTAGCCGGAGACCGCCTCCACCTCGCTGTAGGTGAGCAGGGTGATGTTGGGATGCCGACCGGCATCCATCATCTTGGGGCCGAGAATTCAGGTACTGCAGTCCAACGTGGGGAAGGTCTTATCCAGCTGGGCCATGCGGCCGCCGATGGACGGCTCCCGCTCCACCAGGTAGACCGGGTAGCCGGCGTCGGCGATGGAGAGGGCGGCCTGGATGCCGGCGATGCCGCCGCCGACGACCAGCGCGGCCTTCGTCACCGGCTCCCGGCGGGGCTCCAGGGGGGCCTGATAGGGGACGCGGAAGACGGCGGCCCGCACCAGCCGCTTCGCCTTCTCCGTGGCGGCCTCCCGGTCGTCGGTGATCCAGGAGACATGCTCCCGGATGTTGGCCATCTGGAAGTAGTAGGGGTTGAGCCCGGCGGCCTCCAGGGCCCGCTGGAAGGTCGTCTCGTGCATCCGGGGGGTGCAGGACGCCACCACGACCCGGTTCAGGCCCAGGTTGCGGATGTCCTCCTGGATCATCAACTGGCCCGGCTCGGAGCACATGTACTTGTAGACGCGGGCGACGACGACGCCGGGGAGTTGGGCCGCCATCTCCGCCACCGCGTTCGTGTCCACTGTCGCCGAGATGTTGACGCCGCACTCGCAGACGTAGACGCCGATTCGGGGTTGTTCCATAGCGACGACTCCTGTTTTTCAGATCAACCGCAGAGGACGCAGAGAACGCAGAGATTGCCTTTGTATTGAACTAACAGGCCTGGCGGCTGTACGGTGTTCCTGAGCACAAGATACATCTTGCGCCACTATGGGACATCTCTGCGCCCTCGGCGCTCTCTGCGGTTAAACCTCAATCTGTACCGGTGTGACGTGGCGCCGGAGGCCCAGGGTTTCCTCCGGCAGGCCGAAGGCCAGACCCATCAGTTGGGGCAGGTGGACCACCGGGATGCGCACCGTCCGGCCCAGCAGGCGGGAGACCTTATCCTGGTAGGCGTCCAGGTTCATGTGGCACATCGGGCAGACGGTGACGATACAGTCCGCGCCCTCGCAGGCCGCCAGGACCGCGCCGGCCATGCTCAGACCGACCTCCGGTTTGGTCATCAGGAGCGAGGTCCCGCAGCAGGACGCCTCGCGGGGGTGCCGGTGGACCCGCACGCCCAGCGCCTCCAGAATCGGGAGCATGGAGGTCGGGCGCTGGGGGTTGTCGTAGGGACTGTAGGGGCGGACCGTCTGGCAGCCGTAGTACGGGGCGACGGTCAGCCCCTCCAGGGAGTTCTGGACCCGCGCCCGGATCGCCTCCGGCCCGAAGTCGTTGGCCAGGACGTCCAGCAAATGGCGGGCCGTTACCGTCCCGCGGTAGGTCAGGTTCTCCACCTCCAGGGCCCGGTTGACCTTCTCGTGGAGCGCGCGGTCTCCGGCCAGCGTCGCGGCGGTCCGGCGGAAGTTGGTGTAGCAGGCACTGCAGACGGTCAGCACGTCCCGGCCGTCGGCCCGCTCCTCCGCCAGCGCCAGGTTGCGGGCCGGCAGGACCAGGCCCAGCAGGTCGCTCATCACCGGGGCGACACTGGCCCCGCAGCAGGTCCAACCTTCCAGTTCCTCCACCTCCGCGCCCAGGGCCTGGAGCACCGCCAGCGTGGAATCCCGGTACTCCCGCGCCGTCCCTTCCTGTGAGCATCCGGGGTAGAAGAGGTATCTCATTTCTGCTCCTCCAGTTCAGCAACCCGCTGGAAGAGCCGGTCCAGCCGGCCCTCGCCGCCCAGCCGGGGCAGTTCCAGGCCGATCTTGCCCCGCGCCAGCATCGTCAGGCCCAGGCGGGCGAACCCCAGCGCGGCCAGGGGATTGGAAGCCAGGAAGTAGCGGGCCATGAACTCCACCTCCCGCATCCGCCCGTAGCGGCGCATCACGTCCGCGAAAGTCCGGTAGAAGGCACCGCTCTGCGGCGAGGAGACGATCCCGCGCTCCATTGCCAGTTCCTTCAGCCGGACAATGGTCTCGGTGAGGGGAATCCCGCGCGGGCAGCGGACGTGGCAGGTATAGCAGAGGCTGCAGAGCCAGATACTTCTGGACCGGAGGACCTCCTCGGTCAGGCCCAACTGGACCATTCGCCACATCCGGCGGGGGGAGAGGTCCATCGCGTGGGCGGCGGGGCAGGAAGCCGTGCAGGTCCCACACTGGATACAGGAGAGCATCTTCTCCCAGCGTCCGGGGGTTACCTGCTGGGCGAGGCTCCGGTCTACATGGGTCAGGTCCAGGACTTCGGAATGAGCGGACATTCCTTTCCTCCAGATCACCATCTACTGGACTTTGGATAAACCACCGGGGATGTAAATGAATTTCGGCTTACGGGCCACCCATATATATGGGCATCGGCAAATGGATAAAGCCCACATATGTAGCATGGGTAAGGCGCTCTCCCTGTCGGCCAGCCGGTCGGCAGGATAAAAAAAGAAGAAGTCGCCGGAGAGAGAGATGTCGGCGATGACGCCCTCGCGGACCTCCGCGACCGCCCGGATGAGGCCGCCGGGGGCCTTGTAGGCCTTCTGCCAGACCTGCACGCTGGCGCGGATAGTGACCTCGCGACCGATCTGCAGTCGGCCCCGGCGGTAGAGCCACTCGTCGGTGAGCATCCGCTCGGCCAGCCGGTCCGTCTCGGCCCGCCATTCAGCATCCAAGACCGTCTCCACCTCCAGCGGGCCCAGAATCTCCATAAACTTCTCCGCCAGCAGGTCCCAGAGTTCCTCGCGCGGCGGCGCCGTGCCCAGTTCCCGCCGGATCGTGGAAAGGTTATCCTGCAGCGTCTTGTAGACCTTGTCCCGGAACTTCTCATCGGGCACTTTCAGCACCCGGACCATCGTCTCGTAGTCAAAATCCACGATCAGGTTGCCGACGAAGACAATGTAGTCGCCGATTTCGGCCACGCCGTTGCCGGAAATCTTGCGGCCGCTGGCGATGATGTCGTTGACCGGTTTGTACTCGGCACGAATGCCCAGGGCCCGGTAGGCCGCGATGGGGGCCTGGAGCAACTTGCGGTAGAACGATGCCTTGTCCCTCGGGACCAGCGGGTTATCCCGGCGGATGACTAACTGGTAGAAGAGTTGCTCGCCGTCCAGATAGACGGCGCCGCCGCTTGCGCTACGCCCGATCCGGGCTGGGTCGGCCCGCGCCCCGTCGCAGGAGAGGGTAGATGCCCCCACCCCGATGAACAGAATCCCCGCCCCTACCAGGAGAAACTTGGTCAGCGCACAGCCGGAAGCCAGCGCGGGCCAGAGGGCCCGCTCTGAGCCCAGGAGCAGGTGGATGAGGGCATAGTTCTCCACCCCGTCCAGCAGCGCGGCCAGCCACTGGCCCCAGGAGAGCCCCACCCCCAGCGCAGTCAGTCCCCCGCTCCATCGGCCCAGGCGACGGGCCACCAGCAGACACCCCAGCCCCAGCGCGCAGGCGTAGGCGACCATAAACAGGTAGTCCAGCCCCAGACTGAGCCCGGCGCAGACCCGGGCCTCGGGCCCCCAGGAAGCCAGAATCCGGCAGGCCCCTTCCAGGTCGCGGGCGAACTGGAAGGAGATGATGCCAGCGGGCGCCGCCGCCGCCCTCACAGGGGCGGCCCGCACCCGCAGCC
>DAOUBO010000445.1:0-10911 GCA_034432695.1 Anaerolineae bacterium
GCCCAAACACGGCTTTGACCGCGTCTTTCTCACCCCCGATGGGCGCGCCGTGGTGCTGGAAAGCAAGGTGCACGCGCGCGGCGAGTTCCACCCCGGCCAGACCCAACACGGCGAGCAGGGCTCTCCAGGGTGGATTGCGGCGCAGGCGGAGCGGATGGCCGACCCCGCCTCCGCCCAGTGGAGCCCGGCCAATGAACGCATCGCTGCGCTGATCCGCGAGATGGGACCGGAGCACGTGCCCGTGGTGGCGGTGGTCATTGAAACCGAAACCGGCCAGGCACACGTCTATCATCGCCAGGGCGGCGAGACCTGGTCGCCGCTGCAGGAGGGCGTCTCGCTGGCCGAGGTCCTCTCTGCCGACGAAAGCGCCTTCACGCCCACGCCCCACCCTGGCGGGCTGGAGCGGGGAAGCAGCCCAGAGGCGGAAAGGGGCAGCGGGCCGGAGCGATTGGGATAAGGAGGGCCAATGGGCAACCCGCATCAACCGGTAGAAGACCTGCAAACCGCCTTCCAGATGCTGAACCGGCGCTGGGAGGAAACACGTTCGCTCTGGAACGACCTGGTGCGCCGGCACTTTGAGCGCACCTATTGGGAACCGCTGGAGCGCCAGGCGCGCGCCACCCACGAGGAGGCCGCCCGCCTGGCCGACGTGCTGGCGAAAGCTATGCGTAACGCACCGTGATCAAATCGATATTTCATAGATTTTAGTAAGGAGAACAAACATGCCCGCAAATTCTGTTTCATCAAAACTAGTCCAAAACCAGCGACAGCTTTGGCACCATATTAGCGAAGCTCTAGCCCGGTATGGCCATCAAATTCAAGAAGCTCGTGGATATTTCACAAACGAAATGACCAGGGCAAAGAGTGTGCAAGAGGCTGCCCAGCAAGAGGCGAAGCAGGAGTATGAACGTGCTCGCGATCAACTTTCAACTGCAATTCAGAACGCGCTCTTTCCTACGAAGGGTTTGAAGGAAAAGGAAAGAGAAGCACGAGAAGCCAAGGGACGTGCCTATGTTTCCAAGCTTCAGGAAAGAGCAAAAGCCCAACAGACCCGCCAGGCAAAGGATATAGATGATATCAGTAAAGTCAAACATGAAATGAGATTGGTTATTTCAGCAAGTATGCCGATGCCGAGTCCTGCTCTTCGGCTTTTAGGGATGGTCCTCGGTGTAATGCTTCTACTCGCGTGCTTGGGCTCGTTCGCGGTATTTAGTGATGAGTCGCGCACTATCGGTTTGATTTCCATAGCGGGGGTCGTAATCGTCATGGCCGTCGCCTTTCTAATTTCTCAAATATACGAGCGTCCTTTCTTGCGACGACGAGACGAGATTCTTGTCGAAAGATTCACCTATTTAGATAGCCTTTATAGGCGATGGCTGGAACTCATTGAACAGCAAGTTGGAGCACAAAAGGAGGAAATAAATCGGAAGTATGAGCAGGCCGTGGCTCATGCAAAGCAGGAGCTTCAAACTTTGATACAAGGTATAAAGCCCTCACTCGAAGAATATATTGCTTTGGCTAACAGGTATTCCCCATCTTGGGAAGAAGTAATGTGGCAAAGTTGGAGCCCATCCTCCTATATGCCTGAAGTTTTTCGCCTTGGTGTGCTCTCTCACGTTGATCTGACCCTATCCATGCCGGCATTGCTACAGTTCCCTCCCGGCCGCTCCCTGCTCTGGAGAGTTCCCATTAACGTTCGGGAGGTCGCTGTGCACGGAGGGCAATCTTTACTCCTCCGCTTGCTCGCCACTATTCCGCCCGGCAAACTGCGCTTCACCTTCCTGGACCCGGTCGGCCTGGGGCAGAACGTGGCGCCCTTTATGGCCCTGGCCGATTACGATGAGCAACTGGTCACCGCCCGCGCCTGGAGCGACCCGCGCCATATTGAGCAGCGCCTGGCCGAACTGACCGAGCACATTGAAACCGTCATCCAGAAATACCTGCGCCACGAGTACGCCACCATTGAGGAATACAACGAGAAAGCCGGCGAGATCGCCGAGCCGTACCGCCTGCTGGTCGTCTTTGACTTTCCCGCCAACTTTACCGAGGAGGCCGCCCGCCGGCTGGTGAGCATCATCCAGAACGGCCCCCGCTGCGGCGTGTACACGGTGCTCCTGATGGACCCCGACCGCCCGCTGCCCTACGGCTTTGACGCCGCGGCCCTGGAGCAGGCCTGCACGGTGATCGCCTGGAAGGAGGACCATTTTGTCTGGGAGGATGACGATTTCCGTGAATTCGCGCTGGAACTGGACGGGCCGCCGCCGATGGACCTCTTCAACCGCATCATCGCCGCCGTCGGCGAGCGGGCCAAGGAGGCCAGCCGGGTGGAAGTGCCGATCGAGCGCATCCTGCCGCCGCGGGAGCAGTGGTGGCGGGAAAGCAGCGCCCAGGGGCTGAGCGTGCCGCTGGGCCCGGCCGGGGCGCGCCGGGTGCAGCACCTGACGCTGGGCTCGGGCACCTCCCAGCACGTACTGGTGGCGGGCAAGACCGGCTCCGGCAAGTCCACGCTGCTGCACGTGCTCATCACCAACCTGGCGCTGCGCTACAGCCCCGACGAGGTGCAGGTGTATCTGGTGGATTTCAAGAAGGGGGTGGAGTTCAAGCCCTACGCCGCCTATGCCCTGCCCCACGCCCGCGTCGTGGCCATTGAGAGCGAGCGCGAGTTCGGCCTGAGCGTGCTGCAGGGGCTGGATGCCGAACTCAAGCGCCGCGGCGACCTGTTCCGCGCCGCCGGCGTGGACCACATCGCCGATTACCGCGCCCGCACCGGCCAGCCGTTGCCGCGCATCCTGCTCATCGTGGACGAGTTCCAGGAGTTCTTTACCGAGGACGACCCTATCGCTTCCCAGGCGGCGCAGGTGCTGGACCGGCTGGTGCGTCAGGGCCGCGCCTTTGGCGTGCACGTCCTGCTTGGCTCGCAGACGCTGGCCGGCAGTTACACCCTGGCGCGCAGCACGATTGACCAGATGGCCGTGCGCATCGCCCTGCAATGCAGTGAAACCGACTCGCGCCTCATCCTGGCCGACGACAACCCGGCGGCGCGCCTGCTCTCCCGCCCCGGCGAAGCCATCTACAACGACGCCAACGGCCTGGTGGAGGGCAACCATCCCTTCCAGGTGGCCTGGCTGGCGGACGAGCAGCGGGAGAAATACCTGCAGGAGATTGCCGCGCTGGCCGCCGAACGGCAATATCGTCCGCCACAGCCGCAGATCGTGTTTGAGGGTAACGCCCCGGCCGAGGTGGAGAAGAACCGCCCGCTGGCCAATTTGCTGGCGGCGCCGGCCTGGCCGGCCAGAGGGCGCCGCGTCACTGCCTGGCTGGGCGAACCCATCGCCATCGCCGACCCTACCGCGGCTTACTTCCGCCGCCAGAGCGGCAGCAACCTGCTCATCGTCGGCCAGAACGACGAGGCCGCGCTGGGGATGATGGCCGTGGCGCTGATCAGCCTGGCTGCCCAACTCCCCTCTCCCGCTGGGAGAGGGGCCGGGGGTGAGGGCGCCGCTTTCTACGTGCTGGATTTCGGCGCGGTGGACGCGCCCTATGCCGGGCTGTGGGACACGCTGGCCGGCCTCCTGCCTCACACCGTCAAAGTGGGGCGGCGTCGTCAGTTACTGGACATCATCGGCGAACTGGCGAGCGAGGTGCAACAGCGGCTGGACAACGAACAGCCCGGCGCGCCTTCTCGCTACCTCTTCCTCTACGGCCTGCAGCGAGCGCGCGACCTGCGCCAGGAAGAGATGGGTTTCGGTGGCTTCAGCAGTTTCGGCGAGGAGCCGGCCGCGCCCAACCCGGCGCAGCAGTTCACCACCATCCTGCGCGAGGGGCCCGACCTGGGCATCCACACCCTCGTCTGGTGCGACACAGTCACCAACCTCAACCGCAGCCTGGACCGCCGCAGCCTGCGCGAGTTCGCCATGCGGGTTGTCTTCCAGATGAGCGCCGAGGACTCGGCGAACCTGATTGACACGCCTGCGGCCAGCAAACTGGGCCCGTACCGGGCGCTCTTCTACGATGAAGATGAAGGTCGGCTGGAAAAGTTCCGGCCGTATGGGCTGCCATCGGCAGCATGGCTGGAGCAGGTGAAGGGGTGGTTTGCTGCCAGGCAATGATAGGTTCCGCCCAACCTGTGGCTGGGGCCGATATATCCTGCTTGCTTTGCGCGCTCCACGTGCGGATGAACGGCAGGCTATTGGGGTGCGATCGTCGTCTGACGATATTTTGACTGGAGGTACAAGATGAACCGCATATCCTGGCAATTGATGGTAACAACAATAGAATTCCTGTTCCTGATGATGATTCTGGGCGGGACAGCAAGTCGCTCACCATTGCTCTATGCGTCCTCATCAGCGGCGGGTGATAGGCTTACCGCGGCCACTGCCACGTGGGACACCTCTCAGGAGCCATCACGCGGGATGGCATCTCTCTGGGATATGCGGGAGGAACCGTTTCCCTGGATGCAGTTAGGGCCGGATGGAGAGCAGGCGATGCAGGTTTCGGCCCAGCAAGCCGAGTCCTATCGCTATTTTCTCTTCTCCATCGGTGCCCAAGCTGCGGTGGGACAGTTTAACTTTCCTACCGACTTATCTTCAGCCCCGGATGGGAGTGTATATGTGGTGGATTCCCAAAATTGCCGCATCCAGCACTTTGCCGCTACAGGTGTGTTTATTAACGCCTGGGGGTCTTGCGGTACCGGGGAGGGGCAGTTCTTTTACCCTGAAGGTATCGCTGTTGCTCCCGATGGTACTATCTATGTGGCTGATTCCGGCAACCACCGTATCCAGCACTTCTCCCCCACTGGTACATTTCTGAACAGGTGGGGCTCTTACGGTTCTGGCGATGGCCAGTTCAATTGGCCTGAAGGGATAGCGGTAGCCTCTGATGGTACTGTCTATGTGGCCGATACGAGGAATCACCGCATTCAGCGCTTCTCTGCCATCGGTGCTTTCTTAGGTAAGTGGGGCTCCTATGGCTCCGGAGACGGGCAGTTTGACTTTCCTTCTGGTATAGCCGTATCTCCTGACGGAACTGTATATGTGGCCGACTATAACAACAACCGTATTCAACGTTTTACCCCTACAGGAATATTTATAATGAAATGGGGTTCCCAGGGTTCTGGGAATGGACAACTTGACCATCCCCGCAAAGTCGCTGTTGCTTCGGATGGAAAAGTATATATAGCAGACACATGGAATAGACGGATTCAGTACTTCTCTGCCAATGGAACTTTTCTGGGATGGTGGGGCTCTTTTGGATCTGGCGACGGGCAATTCTCTACCCCTTACGGCGTGACAATAGCACCTGACGGGAAGGTTTACGTAGTTGATTACGATCTGCAAAGGGTCCAGTACTTTTCCACTGTTGGTACCTTCTTGGGGAAATGGGGCTCCTACGGCTCTGGTGATGGGCAGTTCGATTGCCTTTCCAGCGTGGCCGTGGCCCCTGACGGGACCATCTATGTGACCGAATCTCATTACACCTACCGCATCCAGCGCTTCTCAGTAACCGGCGCGTTCTTGGGCAAGTGGGGCTCCTACGGTTCTGGCGATGGGCAGTTCTACAATCCCTCCGGCATAGCCGTGGCCCCCGGTGGCGCAGTCTACGTAGCGGATACGTATAACCACCGCATCCAGCGCTTCTCCGCGGCCGGCGCGTTCCTGGGCAAGTGGGGCTTCCAGGGCTCTGGTGACGGTCAGTTCAACTACCCCTACGGTGTGGCCATAGCCCCCGATGGGACGGTCTACGTGGCTGACACCGGCAACAATCGCATCCAACGCTTCTCCGCCACGGGCACGTTCCTGGGCAAGTGGGGCTTCCAGGGCTCTGGTGACGGTCAGTTCAACAACCCCCGCGGTGTGGCCGTAGCCCCCGATGGGACGGTCTACGTGGCTGACACCGGCAACAATCGCATCCAGCGCTTCTCCGCCAACGGCGCGTTCCTGAGCAAATGGGGCTCCTACGGCTCCGGCGACGGGCAGTTCCGGTCTCCTTCCGGCGTGGCCGTTGCCCCCGACAGAACGGTCTACGTGGCTGACACCGGCAACAATCGCATCCAGCGCTTCTCCGCCGCCGGCGCGTTCCTGGGCAAATGGGGCTCCTACGGCTCCGGCGACGGGCAGTTTGACTGGCCTTACGGCGTAGCCGTAGCCCCCGACGGGACGATCTACGTGGCCGATACCTGGAATCACCGCATCCAGGCCTTCGGCACGGCCTATCCCGCTACCTGGCGTGGGGAGTTTTTCGGCAACGACTGGCTGGCGGAGCGGCCGCTTCTGGTCACCAATACCTCTTCTCTGAACTTTGAGTGGGCCGCTTCCCCCGCATCCGGCCTGCCCACCGACCATTTCTCTGACCGCTGGCTGCGCTATGTCTACTTCGATTCCATTCCCTACGAATTCACGCTGACCGCTGATGATGGCGTTCGCTTCTGGATAGACGATCGCCTATATCTGGACGGGTGGTATCAGCATCAGAGAAACACCTACACCCTGACGGTCTCTCTGGCCGAGGGCTATCACCGTCTGCTGATTGAGCATCGGGAGGACGAAGGGCCGGCCTCTCTCGCATTCTCCTTTACCCCTCTAAGGCCGTGGACTTTTATGCTCTACCTGGACGGCGACAACAACCTTTACCCTTACCTGGACCGCGCTATCCGCAACCTGGAGGCCCAGCCCACTAACCCCAACGTCAACATCCTCGTCCTCTTTGACGGCGACCGCAACAACGACTCCTGGCGTTTCCTGCTCCAGCCCGGCGGCAACTACACCATCGGCGTCAATAAGTGGTATATGGGCGAACTCAATATGGGCAATCCGGACACCCTCCGCGACTTTATCACCTGGGCCCGCGAAAATTATCCTGCCCAACATTACTACCTGGCCATTGCCGACCACGGCCGGGGCACCTCCGGCATTGCGTGGGACGACACCAGCAATAAAGACAACCTGACTCCTGCCGAACTCCGCTCCGCTCTTCAGCAAGCCACCAACTCCGGTCAGTGGAAGATAGATGTCCTCCACTATGACGCCTGCCTGATGGCCCTCCTGGAGAATGTCTACCAGGTCAAAGACTACGCTGACTTCCTCGTCGCCTCCCAGAACCTTGGCTGGGCTGTCTTCGCCTACGAAGCCTATGCCCGGTTCCCGAGTGCTCAGGCACAGGCCCTGGAAGGGCCCTACGAGTTCGCCATTGTCGTCTCCCGCGTCACCGCCTCCACCACCCCCCGCCAACTGGCCATCCAGATTGCCGATGCCTACTTCAACCACCCGGCCATCCAGTCCTACCCTCGCACCATCTCCGCACTGGACCTGAGCCGGGCTGTTTCGGTGCGGCAGGCGGTAGACGGTCTCTCCACGGCTTTGCGCAATAATCTGAGCGCTATCAAGACCTATGTTCAGAACGCCCGGAGTGCCACCCAGAAATTTGATTCACGGGACTATTACAAGATCACGGACGATGACGAGTACCTGGACCTGTATCACCTGGCGCAGCGACTCAAGCAATACGTCTCCAACAGCGAAGTGCAGGGGGCGGCGCAGGGGGTGATGGAGGCCATCAATGCCGGGTTTGTGGTGGTGGAGCACCATCAGAGCGGGATGTGGGGAGGGGAGGAAGAGTTGTACTGGGACCTGGACAATGCGCACGGGGTCTCCATTTATTTCCCCCCCCGTTCGGGTTCATCGGATTACAACAAGTACATCAGCCACCAGTTGTTCCGGTTCACGGCAGATGGGCAATGGGATGATTTCCTGGTGGACTACTTCGGGGTGATGGGACTGCCGCCGGAGAGTCCGACGGAGCCGGAGTTGCCGCCGATGCTGGCGCTGCAGTCTAAGGTCTATCTACCACTGTTACTGAGAAACCGTTAGTCCTTTCAGTTTCCAGCAATAGAACCAGAGGAGGTTGCCATGAAAAACCAAAATGCTTCCCAATGTATACTTCTGATATTCCTGACCCTTGGGTTGCTCTGGAACTCCGGAACCAGCCAGACATCTCCGGGGCAGAGAGACCTATTGGAAAAGGAGTGTGCCGGGGCATCGCTGTTGGAAACCACCTTGCCCTGGCCCTCTGATCTCCATCGAGCTACCTCTGAAGCGCTGTGTAACCGGCCTGCAGGCATTCTGCCAGGGGATTACGATAGGCTCATCTTGACTTCGCTGGATCTCCTCGGTGATGGCTCGTGGGCCACCGCAACTATCGTGATGCGTCCGGAAAATATGCCCGAACAATACGAATCCCTTTTGCTTTTCCCCAGCCTCATGGCGGTCATGCACAGAGATGAAACAGGCTGGCGGGTCGCTCTGGAGGGAACAGAGGAATTTCGGCAAACTATCAGCAGGGCTCCCAACAGTGTATTTGGAGAAGAAGCAAAAGCGTTACTTCTGGGGGAGAGCCTTGGCATCCAGGGAATTCCCGGCTCACTGAATCTCAAATGGCCCTGGAAAGATGGGCAGTCCTGGGTTTATACCCAGGGGCCTCACAAGTGGTACAACGAATCAGTGAATAGCTCCCTGGATTTCGCTCCGCCAACGAATAGCATTTCGGCCCAAAATCGCGAGATCCGTGCTGCGGCCTCAGGAACAGTGGTGCGGAAATGTGTGGACTCCATTCAAGCCGATGTCATTCTTTCTCACGCCAATGGGTATGCCACTGGATATCTGCATACTGAAAGGAACTCTGCTGCTCATTTGACGATTGGACGAACAGTATCGCAGGGCGACCGGATGGGAATTACATATAACGGATACAACTGGAGGGATACTTGTGGAAGAGGTACAGGTCCTCACCTTCACTTTTACGTAGGACGATGGTCGGGTGGCTCTTTCACATTTGACTCTATCGTAGGCACCGTGATTTCCGGGTGGACGCTCGGGTCTAATGGGTGTTTCACGAAATCTGGTCAGCCAAACAAATGTGTTGGTAACTCAATTACCTCCGATAACACTCCTGCGACCCTCATTTCCATCGGCCAGACAGTGAACGGGGAGATCAACCCTGCAGGCGAACGGGATATATACTACTTTGAGGGTTCGTCTGGTCAAGAAGTGACTATAGAAATGACGAGATCTTCGGGAAACCTGGACCCATATATTGAGATGTATCGTCCCAATGGCTCTTACCTTGCTTACGATGATGATGGTGCCGGCTATCCAAATGCCCGTCTGGTGATCCGATTGCCGGATAGCGGGCGGTACCAAATAGTAGCGAGAGCTTACGCTTCGTCTCAGACAGGAGCCTATACCCTCCGGATAACAGCCGGAACCAGCGGCCGGGACACTGATGATGGCCGCTGGCTGACACACGACCGCTGGTTGAACGCCCAAATTAATCCCAGCAATGATGAGGACTGGTATTACTTCAGCGGGATTGCAGGGCGACTCATCAGTATCCGGATGAACAAATCGGGAGGAAATCTGGACAGTTATCTGGAGCTCTATGACTCAGGCGGAAGCCGGATCGCCTATGACGATGACGGCGGAGGATGGGACACCCGAAACGCCTGGCTGGTAACAGTTTTGCCCCGCACTGGCAATTACAGGGTAAAAGCCCGCTCTTATAACAACGCATCCTCGGGACCATACGCCATTCGCTTGAGGATGGTGGATGCAAACAACTATGCTCTGAACCGTCCGGCTTACGCTTCGTCGGTGGAAGGCTCCAGCTACGCGCCCTCCCGTGCCTTTGATGATCGCCTGGATACTCGCTGGTCTTCTCGTTTCATTGATCCTCAGTGGATCTATGTAGACCTGGGACAGAACCGCACATTTGATATGGTCATCCTGCGGTGGGAAGCAGCCTATGCAAGACGATATGGCATCTACGTCAGCAGCAATAAAACCAATTGGCGGAATGTTTTCTGGACCGACAATGGACGTGGCAGTACGGTAATGATTCGCTTCCCGATGACTACAGCCCGGTATGTGATGATGTACGGAATTCAACGAGGCACACCTTGGGGGTATTCATTGTGGGAGTTTGGAGTGTATAATTCTACCGAAGCTACAGCACCTATGGTTCCTCCACCTGACCCTGACAAGGACCCAGACACGATAGAACCACTGCCGCCACTGCCGTTGTCGGAGGAAGGGGAAGGCAAAGAAGTTCTGGCCCTATATCTGGGTGACGGAGAAGATGCTCAGGAAGTGGAAGCCACTTCCGATCCCTATCCCGGTGAGGTGCCTCCTGCTCTCACTGAGCAACAAGAGGGATGGCCAACTGCCGTGATTGATTTCATCACACCCGGCTATCCAGGCGGTGGTGTGGTTGCCTTCCCAGATCAGGTGCTGGAGTTCAGTGGAAGCGCTGCAGATAATGACACCGAAGGCGAACCCGGCATTGTGGCTTACGAATGGCGCTCTGATCGGGATGGCCTGCTGAGCACCCAATCAACCTTTACCATCACGGCGGCTTCCCTCTCCTGGGGAGAGCACATCATCTCCTTCAGGGCACAGGATAACGAGGGTAACTGGTCTGATTGGGATCGGACCACCATCCAGGTAAACCCATATCAGGTCTATCTCCCCTTGATCCTGCGGAACCGGTAAGGAGCAAAGGAACGGGCCAGTTAATACTACAACTACAACCGTACCTGGCCTTCAAATGGGGTCACAACCCCATCTGGAGGCTCGTTCAGAGCATCTGGAGTAGGAGATTGGCCCTTGAAAACCTGCCTCCGTGGGGAACGGGGAAGCCCTGTTCAACTATCTGCGGTTGTAATTAAGGTGCTCTGGCTTGCCTCGCCTCGCGCCGGTCATTGGTATACGCTGGCGGGGGCGGGCCTTTTGGCCTGCCCCCGCCTCTCCCCGCCCACCCTCACCAGAACGGGGGCGGGTTCAGCCCCACCTCCTCCGCATAGGCAAACAGCGCCCAGAGCACCTTAATTACAACCGCAGATAGTTGAACAGGGCTTCCCCG
>DAOUBO010000446.1:0-1941 GCA_034432695.1 Anaerolineae bacterium
GTCGTGGCGTGCTGGAAGCCCAGGTCCAGGAACGCGCTGATGACCTGCGGCTGCGTGGTGACGATCTCGGCGTACAACTGGTAGAGCCCCACGCGCCGTGCGATCTCAATGAGGCTCTGCACCATCAGCGTCCCGATGCCCTGCCGCCGGTAGTCCCGGTCCAGGAAAATCCGCACCCAGGCCAGGTGCCGGTGGTAGTGCTCCCCAAAGTGCAGGGTGGCGTTGCCGATCAGTTTGTCGTTGACGAAGGCGACCAGCGGGAAGACCCGCCGGTAGTCCAGGTTGTCCACCCAACTGGCGACCACCGCCGGGTCGGCCGCGTCTATGCGGTACCATTCCAGGTCCTCCCGCGAGGCCCGGGCGAAGAGGTCCACGAAGGCCTCCCGGTCCTCCTTCCGGAGCGGCCGCAGGAGCAGTCGCGCGCCTCCGGGCAGGACCTTCGTCTTGCGGTAGTTGGCGATTTGATCCCAGACATCGTTAGCCATCTTCTGCCTCCTGAATTAAGAACCACAAAGGTCACAAAGGATGCACAAAGGGCACAAAAGTTTGTCAGAGGACAATCCGCCGAATACCGTCCTTCAGATGCGCCACGTTAAAGTTGATAAGGAAACCCAACCGCAGGCCTGTGGCCCTCAGGTATGAAATGACCTGCATCTGGTGAACGGGATGAATCTCTTCCACCGCTTTGATCTCGGCGATTACCAATCCGCCGACCAGAAGGTCCAGACGCTGCCCTTCAATCCGCAACTCTTTATAAGGCACAACGATTGCCTTCTGACGCTCAAATGGAACCGAACGTCGGGCCAGTTCGTAACACAACGCTTCCTCATAGACGCGTTCCAGGAAACCTGGACCCAGAACTGAATGAACCTCAAACGCGGCATCCAACAGCGCCTTCCCTATCCGCTCTGCTTCTACCGGAATCGGCGCAGGTACTTTTGACATACTAAACCTTTCTACCTTCGTGCCCTTCGTGTGCCCTTTGTGTCCTTCGTGGTTCAGATCACCACATCCGCCATCGCCAGTACCTGGACCGGCTCCCAGTTGTGGATGCGGCTGGCCTTGTTGGGACAGGCCACCACGCACGCTCCGCAGGTCTGGCAGAGCGCGGGGTTCACCGTCGCCACCTGCCGGACCGGGTGGACCTCCCGCGCGCCGTACGGGCAGACCGCCACGCACGCACCGCAGGCAGAGCAGAGTTCCTCAATCACGTAGGCGACGGTCGGCTCCTGGACCATCGCCTCCTGGGCGAAGAGCTGGATCACCTTCGCCGCCGCGGCCGCCGCCTGCGCCACCGTCTCCGGGATGTCCTTGGGCCCCTGCCCGACTCCCGCCAGGAAGACCCCCGCCGTCAGGCTCTCCACCGGGCGCAACTTGGGATGCGCCTCGCTGTAGAAGCCGTACCGGTCGGCCTGGATGTGGAGCGTCTGGGCCAGGGCCGGCGCGTCCCGGCTCGGCAGCATCGCCGTCGCCAGCACCACCAGGTCCGCCTCCACCTCCACCGGCCGGCCCACCAGCGTGTCGGAGCCCCAGACCACCACCCGGTCGCCCCGGCGGAAAATCCTGCTCACCTTGCCCCGGAGATAGAGGACGTCGTACTCCTCCATCGCCCGCTGGACGAACTCGTCGTACCCCTTCCCGCCGGAGCGGATGTCAATGTAGAAGACGTAGGCCTGCCCCTCCGGGACCCGCTCCTTGAACATCATCGCCTGCTTGGCGACGTACATACAGCAGACCTTGGAGCAGTAGGAGACGCCGTGCTCCGGGTCCCGGGAGCCCGCGCACTGGACAAAGACCACCTCTCTGGGCACCCGTCCGTCGGATGGACGACGGAGCCCCGTCCGCAGCATCTCCTCAAAGGTCAGGCCGTCCACCACGTCGGGGATCCGGCCGCCGCCGTACTCCGGCCGGCCGCCCCGCGGGGTAGGGGGCCACGCCCCG
>DAOUBO010000447.1:0-1695 GCA_034432695.1 Anaerolineae bacterium
GAGATGTTGCTGACCGTCTCGGTGAAGGTGATGACGATGTTGGTGGCCGTGACCCAGCCGCCGTTGAAGAGGGTGGCGGTGACGGTGGCCGTGTCTATGATGCGGGCGATGCGCGGGCTGGCCCAGAGGTGGGCGGCGTCCAGCACCAGGTCGGCGCGGCTCATATCGTTGGCCGCCGGGTCGGGCACGGTGCTCTTGACGAAGAGCGGACAGGGGAGGCTACAGTACATCCCTCCTTGTGCATACAGGATTGCCGCCTGGCCGTCCGGCCCGACGGCAATGCGAGGATGGGCAGAAACCGTGTAATCTATGTTGCGGAAAGAGACGAGGACGTTGCCGTCCCGGTCCAGGCGGGCATAGGATGTGTGCGAGTTCGGGTAATCTTTCGCCACCAGGTGGATGCGGTCGCCGGCGTCTATGACAAAGTGGACCTCAAGGTTAGCCACGGCCTGCGCCCGGGTGGTGATCAGCCGCTCAGGGGACAGGGTGCCGTCGGGGTTGACCCGCCGCCAGTAGATGGCAGGGCCGTCTCCCTTATTGTCATACCACAGGATGTGCGCCGCGCCCTGGGAATCCGCCCCGATGAACAGGCGGCGATTGTTCCAGTTGGCGATGTGGGTGACGGTGATCTGGTTGGGCGAGGGGAGGCTGCCAGAGATGAGGCGGGTGTAGACCAGATCGCCGCCGGTGCCCGGCGTATCGGCGTACCAGAGGACGTGCCGGTTGCCGGTGTGGTCCACATCAATGGCGATGCTTTGGGCATCCACATCGCTGGTAATGATGGTGTTCACCGGCGCATCCGCGAGCAAGGGGCGACCCCGCCCATCCAGGATGGTGTACCAGAGCCGACCCCACTCAGCGTGCAGGATATGGGGATGGCCATACCCGTCGGTCGCCACAGCGGTGCCGTAGCACCTGTCCGTCGCAAACCGCGTCGGGGTGATGACTGTGCGGCCCTGGGCGTCCAGTCTGGTATACCAGCAATAGGAGTGGGAGAAATCGCCGTGTTCCCAGACGATGTGCGCGTTGTCCTGAGCATCCACGGCCAGGCTCGGATTTCCGGCGTCGGTGTCCAGTTGCACGTCCTCCACGACCGTGTTGCCGGCGGCGTCCAGCTGGGTGTAGTAGAAGGGGTCGTTCGCGCTCACGCCCTCATCCTCCAGCCAGATGATGTGGATATGGCCGCGGCTATCGGCGACGGCCTCTCTATGGATAACGTTGGTCAGGGCAGGATTCTGGTTGCGGCCGTTGGAGATGCGCCGGGACCAGTGGAAGTTGAAGGTATCGCCGTAATTGCGCCCGGCGATGGTGAGGTCGGAGAGGTTCACCTGCCGGTCGCCGTTGATGTCGGCCCGCCAGTCCCAGTTGGGGGATGGCGTGGAGATGGCTTTGCTGCCGTAGGCGTTGGCGACGATGGCCATATCGGCGTCGTCCACCACGCCGTCAATGTTCAGGTCGCCCACCAGGGCCAGGGCGACGGTCGCCAGGCCCAGGGCTGTCAGAAGCATCAGCACTACTGTGAGGAGTTTTCGCTTTTTCACCGCTTTCTCCTGAAAAGTTATCTGGTAATTAACGCAGGGTCAAGCCTCTTTCCTGGCCATTTCCCGCATCGCCTGGACGAAGCGCACCAGGAATTCGGCCTCTTCGTAGCCCTCGGTTCCCACGCCGTACCAGTCAAAGGTCAGTCTCAAGGGA
>DAOUBO010000448.1:0-2508 GCA_034432695.1 Anaerolineae bacterium
ACGAGATGCCCGTCAGGGGGTACGATACTTTGGGACTGTTAAGGTACGATATTACAAGACAGCCAGGGGTACGACATTACAAGACCTTACATGGCAATCCGACATACCGGATTGGTAATCCGACATACCAGATTGGCAATCCGACCTGTATAGTCGGATTGGCAATCCGATCTGTATAGTCGGATTGGCAATCCGACCTACCCTGTCAGTGGGTATATGCCCCGCATGTGGGCAGTTCTGACCCCCCAAATCAAACCTGACAGACCAGCAGGCTGGAGAAGAAGCAGGAGACTATCATCGCCTACAGGCTATATGCAGGGTGCGCTCCTGATTCTGGGACTGACGACCACGACCGCTCAGGTCCTGCTGGCGCGCGAACTCGTCGCGGTCTTCTACGGCAACGAACTGATCCTCGGCCTGATCCTGGCGGCCTGGCTAGCCTGGGGGGCGCTGGGAGCCTGGGCCGGAAGCCGTCTGCGGACATCCGGGATGAAAGGGGGATTTCTCCCCGCAGGCCTCGGACTCCTGGGATGGCTTCCGGCCCTGCAGGTTCTGCTGGCCCGCGCTGCCCGGACACTGATGGGCATCCCGCCCGGCGCGCTGGTGGACTTCGGCCCCACGGCCCTCGTCATCCTGCTGCTGGGCGCGCCTACTCCGCTCCTGGCTGGCGCGCTTTTCCCCCTCCTGACCCGTCGTCTGGCGGATGAGGGACACCCTCCGGCCACGGCGTATGTCTGGGAGTGCGTGGGGGCAGCGGTCGGGGGCATCCTCTTCCGGTTTCTGCTGGTCCGGTACCTGGATCCCGTCCAGGTTGCGGCGCTCGTGAGCCTTATAGGCTCGCTGGCCGGGGGATTGGTTGGGGGCTGGAGACGGTGGCTTCGCCGCCCCCAGCCCCCCTTCCCTCTTTTCCCCTGGACCCTCGCCATGGCCTCTGCCCTCGTCTTCCTGATCGCTGCCCCCACCATCCATCGCGCCAGCCTCCGCTGGGGGTGGGCCGATCTGGCCTTCGCCGCCGACTCCCCCTATGGCCGCATCACGGTCCAGGCGCGGGACGGCCAGCGGGCCTTCTTCGTCAACGGCACACTGGCCTTTGAGACCCAGAGTGCGGCGGCCGAGGCCGTCGTCCACCCGCCCCTGCTGGCCCATCCATCCCCTCGCCAGGCGCTCCTGATCGGCGGAGGTGTGGCCGGCAACCTGCGGGAAATCCTGCGCCATCCGGTGGAACACGTGACCTACGTGGAACTGGACCCGCTGTTGCTGGAGGCGGCCCGTCGCTACCTGCCCCCTGCCGACGCCGCGCTCCTGAACGACCCGCGGGTCCAGATCGTCCTCACGGACGGACGGGCCTTCGTCCAGACGACCGACCGGACCTTTGACGTCGTCGTCCTGGACCTGCCAGAGCCATCCACCGGCGCGCTGAACCGGTTCTACACCCTGGAGTTCTTCACCCAGGTCCGACGCGTCCTGAACCCCGGCGGTGTCCTGGCGCTGGGACTCCCGTCAGCGGAGAACTACTGGAGCCCCGAACTGGCCCGACGCAACGGGATTGTCTACCACACCCTGAAGGCCGTCTTTCCCCACGTGATCGTCCTCCCCGGCGATGTCAATTTCTTCCTGGCCTCCACCCTTCCCATCCAGGCCGACCCTGAGCGGTGGACGGAACGGCTGCGGGAGCGGGGCATCGCCCCCCGAATGATGACGCCAGAGTACATCGCCTATCTTTTCACCACCGATCGCTTTGCCCAGACGCAGGCCGAACTGGAGGAGACGGCAGGAGTCCGCCTGAACCGGGATCTGACGCCGATCTGCTACTACTACGACCTGACCCTCTGGCTCTCCCGCTTCTACCCCCGCCTGCGGAACGTCTTTGAGCGGACGGACTGGGTACGATTGGGATGGCTGGTGCCTGCGCTGGCGCTCCCGGTAGCCCTGGCACGTATCCGGCGACGCTGGGCTATCGCCGGTGCTGTCTTCGCCGCAGGTCTGGCCGGGATGACGCTGGAAATCGTCCTCCTGCTGGCCTTCCAGGTTCTCCGGGGGGCCCTCTACGGGGAAATCAGCCTGCTGCTGGCAGCCTACATGGTGGGGATGACAGCAGGAAGCCGGTGGACAGCGTCCCGAAAATGGTCGGCGCGGGGAGTTCGCCGGGGGATGCTCCTCTTCCTGGGCGGAATGGCTCTCTGCGCGGGGGCTCTCCCCCTGATCCTGGGAGTTTCCCTCCCCGCGCCAGCGGTCCTGTTTTCCCTGCTGACCCTGCTGGTGGGCGCGCTGGCAGGGGCAACGTTCCCGCTGGCGGTCCGGCTCACGGAGGGGGAGATCGGGCAGGCGGTCGGGAGCCTCTATGGAGCAGACCTGGCAGGGGGCTGTCTGGGGGCGCTTCTGGGAGCGACGGTTCTCATCCCTCTGCTGGGGATCCCTCAAACCTGCGCTGCAGTTGCGCTGGTCCTCCTGGCGGGATGGGTCGGGGTGGTGTAGAAGAGGGGGGCCGGGGCGGCCTTCGGCCGCCCC
>DAOUBO010000449.1:0-3654 GCA_034432695.1 Anaerolineae bacterium
ACGGGAATCTCCACCACCTCGCCGAGGTCCCTGAGAACTTCCAGGGTCTTGTAGACCGTCGCCAGGCTCATCATCGGGAAAGCGACGGAGATCTGTCGGTAGATGTCCTCCGCCGAGGGATGATCCCCGCTTTCCAAGACCGCCTGAATCACTGCCAGCCGCTGCGGCGTCAGCCGATACCCCCGGTCCCGAAGCCGTTGCGTGAGGATCTGCAGACGATTTGTGGACAATTGTTCTTTGCGGATAATCATTTTCTGGAGCAATGATACCACAGAACGATATTTTGTCAAGTCTGTCAGGTTCCAGATGGATTTCAATAGAGCAGCCTGCCTGAAAACCGATATGGAACCAGGTTGCCCCAGCCCGGGCTCGCATTGCCTCTGCCCTCTGTTGCCAATCCCCTCAGAAGTGGTAGAATAACCCCGTCCGAATTCTCCAAGGAGGGCTAGCCCGTATGGAGCGCTCACCGGTTCGCAGGTCCATGTTCCTCATCCTCGGTCTCCTGGCCGGGCTGATGCTGCTCTCAGGGGTCACCCGCGCCTCCGCGCCCACCGGGGGTCCCGTCATCCACATCCTGTATTTCTACTCCACCGAGTGCCCCCACTGCCAGGTGGTGGAGCGAGACGTGCTGAAGCCCCTGGAGGAACGCTACGCGGACCGGCTGGACATCCGGTATCTGGAGATCGGCAACCCCGCCGCTTATGAGTTGCTGATCCGGGTAGAGGAATACTTCGGCATTGCGCCCGAGAAGCGGGGTCTGCCGACCCTCGTTGTGGGCGACCGGATCCTGATCGGGGAGGAAGAGATCCGGCAGCAGTTGCCCTGCCTGGTGGAAAAATGTCTTGCCGAAGCAGGGGCGGACTTCCCCCCCATTCCCGGGCTGGAGGAGGTGCTGAATGGCGAGAAGCCTTCATCTCTCGGCCCTGGCCTGAACGTGGAGCCGGGCGGACTGGGCGCCTGCACGCCCGACGAGGCGGCGATCTGCGAAACCCAGGCCCCCATCTGGGCGGCCTACTTCTACCAGGTCGGCTGCCAGGAGTGCAGCCGCGCGGAGGCGGATATCCGCTACATCCGCCAGCGGTACCCGCAACTGATCGTGGAGGAGTTCAACATCTACGAACAGGCCGCCCTCGCCCAGTGGCTGGCGGAGCGGGTCGGGCGGACGGATTTCCATCCCCCCGCGCTCTTCATCGGCGACGACGCGCTGATCGGCGAGGGAGAGATCACCCCTCAGAACCTGCAGGCCATGGTGGAGAAGTATGCAGCCACCGGCGCACCCAGGATCTGGGCGGATTTCAACCCGGAGAAGGGGATCGCCAGGCTGGTGGAACGGTTCCGCTCTCTGGGCCCACTGACGGTCCTCCTCGCAGGGCTGGTGGACGGGCTGAACCCCTGCGCGTTCGCCACGCTGATCTTCTTCATCGCCTATATGGCCGCCGGAGGGCATAAAGGCCGGCAGGTCCTGCTCATAGGCGGGGCGTTCACCAGCGGCGTTTTCCTGGCCTATCTGACGGTTGGGCTGGGGCTCTACAAAGTCCTGGACCTCCTGGGAAGTGCGCTGACGGTCGCGGGCCGTTGGCTCTACGGCCTGACCGCGCTGTTCTGCCTGGTGCTGGGGACGCTCAGTTTTCGGGACTACCTCAAAGCGCGCCAGGGCCGGATGGAGGAGATGGCGCTGCAACTGCCGGACCGGCTGAAAAAACAGGCCCGGGCTGTCGTCCGGCAGGGGCAGCGAATCCCCGTCTACACGCTTGGGGCCTTCCTCACCGGACTCCTGGTCTCACTTCTGGAACTGGCCTGCACGGGGCAACTGTACCTGCCCACCATCATCTTCCTGATCAGCGTCCCGGCCCTGCGGGCCCGTGCGCTCATGTACCTGGTGCTCTACAACCTGGCTTTCATCCTGCCCCTGTGCGTCGTCTTCGCCCTCACCTACTTCGGCACGACCTCCATCCAGTTGGGAATGTTCCTCCAGAAGCGGACGGCGGCCGTGAAACTGGGGACCGCGCTGGTCTTCCTGGTGCTGGCGGTATGGCTGGGAACAAGCCTGCTCATCCTCTGAGAGACTATTGGGAGGGCCGTATGCCGGAGAAAGCGCTTGCGAAAGGGATCAAGGCGATCAGCGATTTTCTGGCCCGTATACCGGGCCTCCTGGTCGTCGTTGGGATCGGGCTGATCGGGCTGAATTTCCTCCTCCAGTTGCTGCCCCCCTGGCCGGTCGTGGGGTGGATGGCCGCGACGAACCTGTGGCTCCACCTCGGGGTGATCCTGGGGCTGCTGGGGCTGGCGGTGGTCCGGGTGCTCTGAGGGAACAACGCCGATGCCGACCATCCTGGTTGTGGACGACGAACCGCAGATCGTGCGCCTGGTCCGGGCCTACCTGGAGGAGGCAGGCTTCCGCGTGGTCACCGCTTCGGACGGGGAGCAGGCCCTCTACGTCGCGCGCCACGAGCGGCCCGACCTCATCGTTCTGGACATTCTGATGCCGAAGATGGACGGGCTGGAGTTCACCCGGCGCATCCGCCAGGAGCAGGACGTCCCCATCATCATGCTGACCGCGCGGGTGGAAGAGACGGACCGGATCGTCGGGCTGGAACTGGGGGCCGATGACTACGTCACCAAGCCCTTCAGCCCGCGGGAACTGGTCGCGCGGGTACGGGCCGTCCTGCGCCGCGCGCAGTCCCCTCCCCCTCCTCCGCCGATCCTCCGCGCGGGCCCCATCGTGTTGGACCGATCCACCCACACGGTGACCGTGGACGGGCGACCCGTGGACCTGACCCCCACCGAGTTTGGGATTCTGGAGGCCCTGATGCGGGCGCCGGGGCGGGTTTTCCGCCGCGCCGACCTGCTGGAAGCCGTTCAGGGCATCGCCTTTGACGCCTACGAACGGACGATAGACGCCCACATCAAGAACCTGCGACGCAAGATTGAGCCGGACCCGTCCAACCCCCGTTACATCCTCACCGTCTGGGGAGTGGGCTATCGGCTGAACCCGGAGATAGAGCATGGGTAGCCTGTTCTGGAAGGGGATGCTGGCCTTCCTGGCGGTCGTCGTCGTGGCCGTCGGCCTTGTCGCCCTTCTGGTTGGCTGGGCGACGGAGCGGGAGTTTCGGCGCTACGCGCTGACGCGCGGCGGCGTCTGGGAGCGCATTTCCATCGCCCTGGCGGAGTACTACCTGATCCACGGTTCCTGGGACGGCCTTCAGGAGACCCTCTCACTCCTTCCCCGCCCCCGCGCGGTCATGCCCCGGATGGGGGGGCTGATACCGCCGGGGACCCGCTGGTCGCTGGACTTCATCGTTACCGACGCCGCGGGGAACATTGTGGGGGATACCCGCGGCGCGCCCAGCGGGAGGGTCGCTCGTCGGGAACTCCAGGCCGGTATTCAGATTCAGGTCAACGGGGAAACCGTGGGGTATCTGATCCCCATCGGCGCGCTCGCTGGGGCGCTGGACCCCGCCCAGGAGGCCTTCCTCCAGCGGGTCCGGGCCGCGCTGGTTCTGGCCGCGATCGGTGGGCTGGGCGCCGCGCTGGCCATCGGGGGCTTCCTGTTCCACTCCATTGTCACCCCCCTCCAGCGGCTGACGGCAGTCAGCGAGGCCCTCGCGCGGGGGGACCTCTCCGTCCGCGCGCCGGGAAAGGGGACGGAGCGAA
>DAOUBO010000450.1:0-3816 GCA_034432695.1 Anaerolineae bacterium
GATGGCGACCTCCTCGGCCTCAATGAAGCCGGAGGCGGTGAGCGCCCCCGTCGCCGGTCGGGAGGCCCCAACGCGGGCCAGCGCCTGTTCCCGAAGCCTGGGGGAGAGGGCCAGGGCCGCCCCGGCAGCCAGCAGGACGGCCAGCAGCATCACCGGAATCAGCCACCGACGTTTCATGCCCGGCACTCCGTTTTTGTTTGGGACGCGGATGAACGCAGATGGACGCGGATAAATTTTGAGAATCATAAAATCTGCGGGCGAAGCCTGCGAAAATCTGCGTCCCATTTTTCAACTTTCGGCGTGATCTTCAGAATCGCCAGACTCCAGTAATTTTTCAAGTCGTGATCCATCGGCGCAAGCGGGTCTGTCCCCACTCCAGATGTCGCACCAGATTTAATCTCGCGCCACGCGCTACGCGTTCCGCACGCGCGAGATGAACACATCCTCCAGCGACGGGACGATCCAGTCCACGGAGTGGACGGCGATGCCCGCGCGTTCCAGCCGCTCCGGAATTTCCCGCCGATGGGCCTCCACGTCCCGGGTCACCACGTGGATGAGCGAGCCGTAGAGGGCCACCTCGTCAAACTGCCCGGTCTGTCGCAGCAGGAGGACGGCCCGCTCCGGGTCGGCGCAGTCCACCTCCAGGACCTGCCCCTGCATCTGGGTCTTCTTGATCTCGTCGGGCGAGCCCTGGGCGACGATGCGGCCCCCGTAGATGAAGGCCAGGGAGTGGCAGTGCTCCGCCTCGTCCATGTAGTGGGTGGTGACAAAGATGGTCGTCCCCCCGGCGGCCAGTTCGTAGAGCAGGTCCCAGAAGGCGCGACGGGAGATGGGGTCCACCCCCGCCGTGGGCTCGTCCAGGAAGAGCATCTCCGGCTCGTGGAGGATGGCCGCGCCCAGCGCCAGCCGCTGTTTCCACCCGCCAGAGAGGTTGCGGGTCAGTTCCCGCTCCCGTCCCTCCAGCCCCGCCATCCGGATGACGAACTGCTTGCGCTCCCGCAGCCGTTCCCCCCGGACGCCGTAGGTCCGGCCGTAGAACTCCAGGTTCTCGGAGACGGTCAGGTCCTGGTAGAGGCTGAACCGCTGGGACATGTAGCCGACGCGGCGGCGGATCTCCTCCGCCTGTCGGACGATGTCATATCCCAGGACGGTGGCGGTGCCGGACGTGGGCCGCAGGAGCCCCAGGAGCATCCGGATGGTCGTCGTCTTTCCGGCCCCGTTGGGCCCCAGGAAGCCGAAAATCTCCCCCCGCCGGATGCGGAAGGAGACGCCGTCCACGGCGGTGAAGTCGCCGAATTTTTTGGTCAGGCCACTGGCAATGACGGCGTAGTCGTCCATAGCGAGTCCGGTGGTTAGAAAAAGAAGCGGGGTTTTGGGACGGCCGCAGGCCGCTACGCCAAAACCCCACGCATCACCGGTTCATCGGGCAGGGCACGGGATGGGCCTCCCCTCACCACTCAAAACTCTGGACGACGAGGATGCCCTTCTCCTGGGCCCTTCGCAGGATGCTCGGGTGGGCGTGATGGGTGACCAGCAGCAGCACCAGTTCCTCTCCCGGGTACATCTCCTGCACCACCCGGGCCTTCTCCTCCAGTTGCTCCAGCGCGTCCTCCCAGCGTCCTTCCTCCAGGCGGACCTTCACCTCACCGACGATGAGCACCTCTTTGCCGTTGCGCCGCCCCCGGCCGAAGAGGTTGATCTCCTCGTCGCCGATATAGGTCCGGACGAAGCGCTCGGTGACCTGGATGCCGTGCTTCTCAGCCAGGAACGCGGGGAGCATCCGGTAGGCCTCGTTTTCCAGCGCGTAGCCCATGCTCCGCCCCAGCCCACCGACCTCCCGACGCACGTCGCTCATCTGGCGGACCAGTTCCTGAATCTGTCGCTGGGTTTCCCCCTGGAGCCGGGCCAGTTCCTCCACCCGCTGCTCGGTCCGCTTCTGGGCCTCAGCCAGTTCCTCCACCCGCTGCTCGGTCCGCTTCTGGGCCTCGGCCAGTTCTGCCTGGGCCCGGGCCAGTTCCTCCATCCGCTGCTCGGTCCGCTTCTGGGCCTCGGCCAGTTCCCGGACGATCTCCTTGAGTTCGTTGAAGTCCCGCGTGCGGACCAGGTCGCTGTAGGCTTCGGTGATGACCTCGGTCAGGACCCGGGCCTGTTTGGGCTCAAAGACGGAGCTCAGTTTTCGCAGCATTTCCGCCTGTGTGAGCATCGCCACCCTCCTCACCGCTAATTATACCGTCTTTTGGGCATGAGGCAATCCGGCAGGCCGGCCGTTGAGAAAATCGGACGCGGATACGTCCTGGTAACAAACGACAAAGCTGTGCCTCTGCACTTTGATGAACGCGGTGAAACCACGAAGGACACGAAGGGCACACACAAAGAACACGAAGAAGGTTTTGAAATCCCTTTGTGCCCTTCGTGCATCCTTCGTGCCCTTTGTGGTGATTAAAAAAACCACGAAGGACACGAAGGGCACACACAAAGGACACGAAGAAGGTTTTGAAATTCCTTTGTGCCCTTCGTGCATCCTTCGTGCCCTTTGTGGTAGATCATTATACAGGAGGCTGATGTGCTCCCGCAGGTCCCCGTCTCCGAAAAACATCTGGATGACTACCGCTCCATCGTCGGCGAGGAGGTCATCGCCGAGATCCGCGCGCTGGCGGAGCCGCTCCGGGGCGCGCGCGTTCTCCACATCAACGCCACCGCCTACGGCGGCGGGGTGGCGGAAATCCTCCAGACGCTGGTCCCGCTGATGCGGGACGTGGGCCTGGACGCCCACTGGCAGGTCATTGAGGGCGCGGACGAGTTCTTCAACGTCACCAAAGCCTGCCACAACGGCCTGCAGGGGATGGACATCCCCTTCACCGACGAGATGAAGGGGATCTGGCAACGGTACAACGAAGCCAACGCCCGCCGCCTGGAGGGGGAGTACGACTTCATCATTGTCCACGACCCCCAGCCCGCCGGCCTCCTGCACTATCACGGCCGCGCGGGGGGAAAACACTGGGTCTGGCGCTGCCATACAGACACCTCCCAGCCCAACCCCGCCTACTGGGAGTTCTTCGTCCCCTACATCTCCCTCTACGATGCTGCCATCTTCACCATGCGGGAATACGTGGGGCCGGGGTTGGCCTTCCGTCACCTGGCCATTATGCCGCCGACTATTGATCCTCTCTCCCCCAAAAACGCGCCGATGAGCGCGGAGGAGGCCCGGCGGACGGTGGCCCGGTTCGGGGTGGACGTCCGCCGTCCCCTCATCGTCCAGGTGAGCCGGTTTGACCCCTGGAAGGACCCGCTGGGGGTTATAGATGCGTACCGGATGGTGAAGCGGGAGGTGCTCGAGGTGCAACTGGCGCTGGTGGGCTCCATGGCGGCGGACGACCCGGAGGGGTGGATCTACCTGGACCGGACGATTCGTCACGCCGGGGAGGATTACGACATCTTCATCCTTCACAACTTCCACGGCGTGGGGAACCGGGAGGTGAACGCGTTCCAGACCGCGGCCGACGTGGTGGTGCAGAATTCGCTGCGGGAGGGGTTCGGGCTGGTGGTGGCGGAGGCGCTCTGGAAGGGGAAGCCGGTGGTGGGGGGCAACGTGGGCGGCATCCCGCTGCAGGTGATAGACGGGGAGACGGGCTTTCTGGTGAACAGCGTGGAGGAGTGCACCGACCGGACCCTCTATCTGCTGCGGCACCCGGGGGAGGCCCGGCGGATGGGGGCAGCGGGCCGGGAGCACGTCCGGCGCCGCTTCCTCACCACCCGCTATCTGGCGGACTACCTGCGGCTCTTCGGGCAGTTGAGGGCGGGATAACCCCTGCCCTC
>DAOUBO010000451.1:0-2671 GCA_034432695.1 Anaerolineae bacterium
GGCCCCCGCCGGCGGGTGCCCGAGGGGTGCTGGGGGGACAAGGCCGCTACCGTTCGTCTCCCCGACCATCGGGTCCGTTTCTCCCCCCAACAGCAGCAGGCGGTGGACGACCTCCTGGCCCGCTTCCGTGCCGCGCCGTACGCTACCCCCTCCGTCAAGGAGGCCACCGCGCTGGTTGGCGAGGAAGTCCTCGGCGTCCTGCTGGCGCGCGGCGACCTCGTTCAGGTCTCCCCGGAGGTCCTCTTCCTGCGGGAGACCTGCGAGGAGATGGTGGAGCGCATTCGCGCTCATATCCGGCAGCACGGGAGCATCACTCTGGCCCAGGCCCGCGATCTCTTCAACACCAGCCGCAAATACGCACAGGCGCTGCTGGAGCATCTGGACTCGGTGGGGGTGACTCGGCGGATCGGCGACGAGCGTGTTCTGGCAGAGAAGTCGGACGCGGAGAAACGCGGCTAAGCGCGGACTGGGAGAGCCCGCGCGTTTTCCGCGCCTGTGTTCCCTGAACGCTTATGGCCCGATGGATTTGTTGGGTGAGCCGTCCGGGGGTGACGGCGGTTCTGCTCCTGCTGACGGTGGTCCTGCTGGCCCTGGGAATCCCTTTCCCCCAGCGGCCAGATGATCCCGCCGCCGCGGCTCGCTGGAAGGAAGCCGTGTATGCCCGCTACGATGCTCTCGCACCGACGCTGGAGCATCTGGGGCTGTTCCGGTGGTACAGGACCCCTGTCCCGTGGGTTGCCCTCGCGCTGCTGGCGGCGGTGACCTTGTTGTGCACCCTGAACCGCTGGCCAGCCCTCCGGCCGTCCCTGGCTCGTCGGTCGGCTCCCCATTGGGGGACCCTGCTGACCCATCTGGCAGTCCCCTTGCTCCTGGCTGCTCTGGCTGCGGGCGCGATGGGCTGGCGGGAGGAGCACACCCTGGCCATTGGGGAGACCGTCGCCCTGGCCTGCTGCCCGGGCCTCTCCCTCCGCGCCGACGACGTTCGGGTCGTCCGGTATCCCGACGGCACTCCAGCCGATTACGCAGTGGAACTCGCTGTCCTTCGGGTCGGTCGCGAGGTGGTGAGAGGGACGGCTCGGGTGAACGCTCCGATGTCGGTGGGCGGAGTCCGGTTTCTCCTTACCGGATACGCCCTGCAGGATGGCCGTCCGCGCATAACCCTGCTGGCCGTATCCGACCCCGGGACTCCTTTCTGGATCGTGGGCGGTGGGATGATGCTGGCGGGGCTGGCGCTGACCCTGCTCTACGGGGGAAAGAGATGAACGAGGCCCCCATTTCCTGCCGCTACTGTGGCCGCCCTATCGCGGTTCCTGCCTCCACCTGTCCCTGGTGTGGCCGGGCCATTATGGTCATTTGCTCGGCCTGCAAGCGGTATACCGATAACCAGGAGCCGAACTGCCAGCACTGCGGCGCGCCGCTGGTCCCCGCGACGCTGGAGAGGCCTGCCGGGTCCGGCATCGCCGACGAGCGGGTTGCCCAACTCCTGGCGGACCGTGCGCGGGCGAAACTGGTCGCCAGCGGGGTCGTCGCCCAGTATCTTTCGGGGTTCTTCTACGCCAGTGAGCGGTACCGGACCGTCCTGGTGGACCTCTTTGGCCCCTCGCCAGACCACCTTCGGCAGGCCGCGGCCCTCCTGTTTGCGGCAACGGCGTATCTGGTCTACCACGGCTACTGTGCCTTTCACTCGGCAGCAGAAGGCGCTCCACCGCTCTGGGCCGAACGGCGGCCCTGGGATGGGCAGTGGATCAGCCTGGAGGGAATGCTGGCCCGTTGGGCTGGACTGGGGCTTCCCTTCGCCGACGCGCTCCAGCAGGCCCTCCAGACGGAAGTAGAAAGAGAAAGCCCCCCGCCGCGCCGTCCCGTTCGTACGGCGACGACGGAGGGCCCTTCTGCTGCCGCCGTTGTCCTGGAACTGGCCCGCCGTACGGTCCTGCCCGAACATCGGGAGTCCGAGGCCTGCCGGGAGACCTACCAGATGCTGAGGGCCTTCGTCGCCGAGGCCCCGGCGCGGGCCAGGTGGCTGGCCGCGGAGATTCTGGACGTCCTCGCTGGCCTCCAGAGCCGATGATTACAGGCTGACCACCCTTCCCGCCTGCATCATCGTCTCGGCGATGGTGTACATATTGGAGACCTCGCCGACGGCGACTTTCTCCTTCAGGCCGTAGTACCCCAGGCAGGTGCCGCAGATCAGAATCTGCACCCCCTGCGCCTCCAGATTGCGCAGGTCCTCCAGCACGGGCGATCCTTCCACCGTCAGTTTGACCCCGCTGTTGAAGAAAATGATGACGTCGGGCAGGGGGCTGACCTCGTTGAGGGTGTGCAGGAAGCCCCGGATGAGGATCTGTCCCAGTTCCTCGTGCTCCCCGCGCCCCATGAACTCGGAGGGGACCACCAGGACCAGTGGCCCGCCGGACGGGGCGGGCGCAGGAGCCGGAGCGGCCTCCGGCGCGGCCGCACCCCGCGCGATGTGGAGGTACACCCCGTCCTCCCGCTCCTCGGCCCGGACGGTGTACCCGGCCCGCTCGGCCATGCGGCTCACGTTGTGGCGGGCGGTGTCGCTATCCACGATGGTGGTGACGGCGTCGCTTTCCCGCAGCGCGTCGCGGGTCAGCAGAACCGGCTGGGGGCAGGGAAGCCCCCGGGCATCCACGATTTTCGCCATGGGTTCCTC
>DAOUBO010000452.1:0-4242 GCA_034432695.1 Anaerolineae bacterium
AGGGGGTTTTGCGGCGACGCAGCCGCCGCAAAACCCCCTTTTTGTTCCCCCTTCTCCCCCCGAAACGGGGGGAGAAGGGGGCAAGGGGGATGAGGGGGGGTCAAAACCATCAGCGGGTGATCACCCGGGTAATTTGTTAAACCGCAATATCCTGCGCTACGCTGGCTTTGTAAAATAACCGTCGCCGTTTCTGCCTCTCCGGTCTCCGAAACGCTCCTCGTTCCCTGCTCCCCGCGACATGCTCCCTGCTCCGTGCGACTTGCGACCCGTTACGGGCGAATGCGCATGCCAAACTCGCGGAAGATGTTGCTGGCAATCACGATGCGCTGAACCTCGTTGGTCCCCTCAAAGATTTCGTTGATCCGGGCATCCCGGAAGGCCCGCTCAATGGGGAAGTCCCGCGAGAGGCCCAGACCACCGTGAATCTGAACCGCCATGTCCACCGCGCGGGAGAGGACCTCCGAGCCGTAGAGTTTGCACATCGCGGCCAGCTGGGTGAAGGGCTGACCGGTATCCACCAGCCAGGCCACCCGGTAGACCAGGCTGCGCAGGGCCTCAATCTCGGTGGCCATATTGGCGATCATCCACTGGACCGCCTGCTTATGAGCCAGGGCCTCGCCGAACTGGGTGCGGGTCTTGGCCCAGTAGACACACTGTTCCAGCAACTGCTGTGCGCCGCCCAGACAGGCCGCCCCCAGGGTCAGCCGGCCCATATCCAGCGACTTCATAAAGGTCACGAAGCCCTCGCCGACTTTGCCCAGGACGTTCTCGTGGGGGACCCGCAGTTCCTCAAAGACCAGTTCGGCGGTGCTGGAGCCCCGGATGCCCATCTTGTCTTCCTCGCGGGCCACCTTGAAGCCCGGCCAGTCGGTCTCCACGATGAAGGCGGTGATGCCGCCGCGCGCGCCCAGGGCCGGGTCGGTCACCGCCAGGACGGTGATGATGTCGGCGTAGCCGCCGTTGGTGATGAAGACCTTGCCGCCGTCCAGAATCCAGGAGTCGCCCTCCCGGACGGCGCGGGTGCGGACGTTGGCGGCGTCGGAGCCGGCGTTGGACTCGGTGAGGCCGAAGGCGGCGATCTTCTCCCCGCGCGCCAGCGGCGTCAGGTACTTGCGCTTCTGCTCGGGAGTGCCGTCCAGGTGAATGCACATCGCGCCGATGCCGATGTGGGCGCCGACGTTCACCGCCGTGTTGGCGCAGACCCGGGCCAGTTCCTCCATCAGGATGCAGTAGCCGGTCTCGCCCGCGCCCATCCCGCCGTACTCCTGGGGGAAGCAGACGCCCAGCAAACCCATCTCCCCCAGTTTGCGCATGATCTCTCGCGGGACTTTGTGCTCCCGGTCCAGTTCCGCCGCGATAGGCGCGATCTCTGTCTCGGCGAACTCCCGGATCATTCGGCGCAGGGCCTGGTGTTCGGGCGAAAAGGTGAAATCCATAGGGACCTCCGTTCCGTACTGCGTGTTCCATTACTGGTGCCGGGGCACGATCTCCAGGTCTCTCTGAGCGAAAATGTGCCGCGCGATGTTGAACAGGTGGACCTCCGTCGGGCCGCCGATGATGCCCAGGACACGGGCGTCCCGGTACTTGCGGGCCATCGGGTAGTCCTCCATAAAGCCGTAACCGCCCAGGACCTGGAGCATCCAGTTGGTCACGCTGCGGGCAATGCGGGCGCCGAAGGCCTTGACGACGGAAGCGTCCACAGAGAAATCCTCCCCCTGGTCCATCAGCCAGGCCGTCCGGTAGACCAGGTAGCGCAGCGCCTCCGTCTCGGCGTAGGCGTTGGCGATGTAGTTCTGGATGGCCTGCTTCTTGCC
Organism: Anaerolineae bacterium; assembly: GCA_034432695.1. Classification (GTDB taxonomy): domain Bacteria; phylum Chloroflexota; class Anaerolineae; order B4-G1; family DUEL01; genus SpSt-77. The sequence continues at coordinate 1,815 of DAOUBO010000452.1, forward strand.
GATGGGGACGCCGAACTGGACCCGCTCCGTAGCGTATTGGGCCGCGACGTCCACCGAGGACTCGGCCAGCCCCAGCCCGACGGCGGCCAGTGCGACGGCCATCCGGCTCACCGCGCGCTGAGCGATGGCCGCGCCCTCTCCCGGGCCGCCCAGGCGGTTCGCCTGAGGCACGCGGCACCCCTCCAGGTAGATGGTGTTGAAGTAGACGGAGCGCAGCCCCAGCGTTGGCTCCCGGTAGCCGACGGTCAGGCCGGGAATATCGCGCGGGACCAGGTAGGCATCCACCCCCTGGGGGCCGCGGGCGAAGACCAGGAAGAGCCCCGCCAGTTCGCCGTTGGCCACCCAGGTTTTGACACCTTCCAGAACAACCTCGTCTCCGTCGGGGACCGCGCGCGTCTCCAGCGCCAGCATGTCGCTTCCGGCATCGGGCTCGCTGAGGGCGAAGGCGCCGACCGCTTCCCCTCCCGCCAGGGCGGGCAGCCACTCTTCCTTCTGGGCGTCGGTGCCGAAGTCCAGGATGCTCATGGCCACCAGGCTCACGTGGGTCGCGACGGTAACGGCGAGGGACGCGCAGGCCGTTGCCAGGTTCTCCAGCAGAAGGGCGTAACTGACGTTATCCAGCGCCGCGCCGTAATAGTCCTCCGGAATCGTCGCGCCCAGGAAGCCCTGGTCGGTCGCCTTGCGGAGCATGTCCTTCGGGAGAGTCTCCGCGTGGTCTATCTCATCGGCCCGGGGAGCGACCTCTTTGGCGGCGAAGTTGCGGAACATATCGCGAAACATTCGTTGTTCTTCGCTCAGGGCGAAGTCCATACGTCACCTCCGTGGGAAGTAGACAAGGATGCAAGGATAAAAGATGCAAGGAGAACGAGGGGGGGCCCTCCTGCGGGGCTGATACCCCGCAGGAGGGTGGCATCACCCCCTTGTCTACTTATGTCCTGACACCTTGTCTACTTGTCCTTGAACTGCGGCTGCCGCTTTTCCAGGAAGGCGTTGATGCCCTCGCGGATGTCCTCGGTTTCGGCCAGGCTGACGAACTGCTCGGCCTCCACCCGCAGGCCCTCCTCAATGGGCAGCGCCAGGCCCTGGTCAATGGCGCGCAGCGCGGCGGCGATGGGGAATTTGGACTTGGAGACGATCTTGCGGGCCAGGTCGCGGGCTTCCTTGAGGACGGCGCCCGCGGGGACGACCTTGTTGACCAGGTTGAGGCGGTAGGCTTCCTGGGCGGTGATCATATCGCCGGTGAGGATGAGTTCTATGGCCTTGCCCTTGCCGACGATGCGGGGGAGCCGCTGGGTGCCGCCCCAACCGGGGATGATCCCCAGGTTGATCTCCGGTTGGCCCAGGCGGGCCCGGTCGGAGCAGACGCGCATGTGGCAGGCCATGGCCAGTTCCAGACCGCCGCCCAGGCAGAAGCCGTTGATGGCGGCGATGATAGGCTTGGTGGCCCGTTCAATCTTCAGGAAGAGCCGCTGGCCCTTCTCCAGAAACTCCCGGGCCACGGCGAAGTCCTCTCCCGGCTGCTCCAACGACGCCTTAATCTCCGGAATGTCCGCCCCGGCGACGAAGGCATTGGTCCCCCCGCCGGTGATGACGATGGCCTTCACCTCGTCGTTCGCCAGCAGTTCGTCAATGGCTTCTTCCAGTTCGGTCACCACCTGGCGGTTGAAGGAGTTGACGGGTGGATGGTCAATGGTGAGGGTAGCGATGCGGTCTTCAATTTCGGTCCGGATGTACTGCCAGTTGCCCATGGCCTTGCTCCTTATCGGTAGATTGGAATCGGTAAACTGGTCAATTGGCGAATCGGTGAATCGGTAAACTGGTAAATTGGGTTGCGGTGCATGGATACTGGACTTTGGATAAACCGCCGGGATGTAAGCCGAATTTCGGCCTACAGGCCACCCATATATATGGGCATCGGCAAATGAATAAAGCCCACATATGTAAGGGATGGTTCATAATGGGTGGCGCTTCCGGCTTGCCTGAATTGCCCCTCCCCCTGCCCCCCATAGGCGTTAACTTAAGGGCAGTGCGGAGGCGGCTGGCCGCCCCAGGTGCCGACTGCAGGGGCAGGGCTTGCCTCTGCCCCATTAGGGGGCGACCTCACCCCACCCCCAACTCCCTCCCCTCTCCTGACCTCCTGTCAGGAAAGGGGGGGGTGCCGCCGAAGGCGGCGGGGGAGGGGTGAGGATATAGGAGGCGGCAGGGGGAAACCCCTGCTTAAGTTCGCGCCTATGCCCTGCCCCCCTCCCCATCGCTTCGCTCTGGGGAGAGAGGGATGAAGTCCCCTCCCCTCGCCCGCCGCCGCAGAATGTCACTGCGAGCGCAGCGAAGCAGGCGAGCGGGAGGGCCACCCTTCGCTGGCGCTCAGGGCTCGCCCCGAGGGGCAGGCTGCCGAGGGCCCCGGCCCCAGGCGAGGGGGGGGGGGGCC
>DAOUBO010000453.1:0-2848 GCA_034432695.1 Anaerolineae bacterium
GACAAAGGCTCGCTGGAGCGTCTCGTCCCGAACGAACGCCTCATACGTCAGCCCGGCACTCCGCCGGATCAGGTATTCGGCCTCCGCCAGGATATGACGCAGATACTCAAGGTAGGACATATTCCAGTTCAGACTCAATATAGGGCCGAATGTATGGGCTCACCGACTCCGGCGTAACCAGTTCCACCGGGCGCTGGAGCAATTCTTCCAGGAGAAACGCCAGGCCCATAAAGTTGTCAAAGGTCTTTCGGCCCGGCTCAAACTCCACCCAGAAATCCACATCGCTCTCCGGCCGCGCCTCCTCGCGGACGAAAGAGCCGAAAAGGCCCAACCGCCTGACCCCCAGAGCGCGCACCTGCTCCTGGTATGCCCGCAAAATCCGGGCTATTTCATCCCGTGTGCGTACCATATCGCATCAGCACCCGAACCTCAGCCACCCATTCACCTGGCGTCTCGGTGAAAAAGGGAACGCTATGCCAGACTTCTTACCCGATCAGCCTCATCACCGTCGCATTAAACAGCTGGATCAGCCACGACGGCCACACGCCGATGACGAACATCAGCACCATCAGCGGCGCCAGGGCCACGACCTCGCGGGCGTTGATCTCCGGCATGTTCTCCCAGCGCGGGTTCAGTGGCCCGAGGAGCACCTTCTGGATGGTCCAGAGCAGGTAGGCCGCCACCAGCACCAGCCCGATGGTCGTGGCGGCGGTGATGGCCGGGAAGACCGCCCAGGCTCCCCGGAAGACCATAAACTCACTGACGAAGCCGTTCAGCCCCGGCAGCCCCAGCGAGGCCAGGGTACAGAAGAGCAGGATGCCGCCGTAGGCCGGCACCACCACCCCCAGCCCGCCGAAGTCCTTCAGGTTGCGGGTGTGCGCCCGCTCATAGACCACCCCGACGAGGGCAAACATGGCCGCCGCGGTGATGCCGTGGTTGAACATCTGCAGGACGGCGCCGTTGGTCGCCAGCGCCGCGTCCAGCGCGTTCACCCCGCCGCCCAGCGCCTTCGCCGCCACCGCGACCCCCAGCACCACAAAGCCCATGTGTCCCACCGAGGAGTAGGCCACCAGCCGCTTGAAGTCGTCCTGGGCCAGGGCGGAGAGGCTACCGACCACCGCCGCCGCCAGCCCCAGAAGCGCCAGCACCCACGCGTACTGCACCGACTGCTCCGGGAAGAGCGGGAGCACCAGCCGCAGGAAGCCGAAGGCCCCCAGTTTCAGGAGCACCCCGGCCAGGATCATGGACCCGGCGGTCGGCGCTTCGGTGTGGGCATCGGGCAGCCAGGTATGGAAGGGCCAGATGGGGACCTTGATGGCGAAGGCGACCGTGAAGGCCCAGAACCCGATGGCCTTGATCACCGAAATGGGCAGGCCGAAAAGGGAGCCGGTGAACGCGGGCCAGACCCGCTGCAACTCCACGATGTCAAAGGTCTTTGCCGTGAGACCGATGACCTGGATGGCCAGCAGGAGCCCCAGCGAACCGGCCATCGTGTAGAGCAGGAACTTGAAGGCCGCGTACGTCCGCGCCGGGATTTTGTACCCCCGCCAGAGTTCCCGCTCCCCGTGCTCGCTCCCCCAGCGGTTGATGAGGAAGAACATCGGGATGAGCCCGATCTCCCAGAACAGGAAGAAGATGAGCAGGTCCAGCGCCACGAAGACCCCCAGCATCCCCGTCTCCAGGAACAGGAAGAGGGCAAAGTAGGAGCGGACCTCCTCGCGAATGCTGAAGGAGATGAGGAGCGCCAGCGGCGTGAGGAAGGTGGTGAGGAGCACCATCACCAGGCCGATGCCGTCAATTCCCACGTGATACGAAGCGCCGATCGGTGGGAACCACTCCAGCCGCTCCTCAAACTGGTAGCCGGGCGCGTTCGGGTCAAAATTGATCCACACGATGACCGAGAGGACCAGTGGGATCAGGCTGATCAGGAGCGAGACCCACTTGATGAGCCGGTCCTGCTCCTTTGGCAGGAGCATCACCAGTCCGGCCCCGACCAGAGGGATGAAGAGAATCAGGCTGAGCAGATGTTGCCAGAAGAACTCCACGGTCGGACCTCCGTTGCAGAATGGCTTATTTCAGCAGGCGCACAAATCCGGCCTGCTCAAAATGGTGATCCGTTGTCAGAGCCTCCAGTATCCCCCGCTGCTTCATCACGACAAAACTGGCACAATCCACCCAACTCCACTCCTTATCCGGGCGAGATTTGAACAGTTCCCACACTTGCTCGTCTGTCAATCGGTCCACGTGCACAACCTCAACGTACGGCGAAGCCCGCAGGCTTTCCAAAAAAGCGATAACCGTGGGTCTGGGAATCCGGAGCGGACTGATCATCAGGGCTACCCGCTCGGCTACAACGTAATTGGTGGTAATAACCTTTCGGCCCTCCTGACGGGCCGCGCGATAGATCGCGGTCGCCAGCGAATGATAGGGCTGGCTGGCGTCCACCAGATTGCCCCAACCGGATGTGTCTGCAAACAGTTCGGTCATATTCCTGGAAAAGTCAGTTATTCCAGGGTTGTCCGACCGATGTATTCATCGTGCCGTTCCGCCCACCCAGGTATATCGCTCCGGAATGCACCGATGAAGCGCTCCAGCGGGTCTTCCAGGGTGGCCTGAATCCCTCTGGTCAGCCACTCCACAATCAATTCCTGAACTGTCTGCCCCCTCTGGCGAGCCACCTGGAGCAATAAACCGTATACCGTTTCTGGTACCTCTACAGTCAATGCCCGGTCCATCCCTAACTCCTCGTTCCACCCAAAGCCTTCATCGCCCCTCTGTCGCCCTGGAGAGACCCAGCGCTCCTGCCGGACACCGCCTTATGGCGCTACAGCAAACCCCGCCTGAACAA
>DAOUBO010000454.1:0-1592 GCA_034432695.1 Anaerolineae bacterium
GTCCGGGGGTTAGCCGATGGTGTGGCTCTGGCGGGCGCGCAGACGGCGGGCCAGAGCGCTGGGGCGGTAGCCCAGTTCGGCGGCGGCCGCCAGGACCCGGGCGCGGGTCTCCTCGCTGATGGGGGCGCTCTCGTTGAGGACGTAGGAGACGGTGGCGATAGAGACCCCGGCGCGGCGGGCGACTTCCCGAATGGTGATGGAGTTCCCTCTGGGCATCGCTGAAACGTTTCAACTCATGGGCAAAAAGAAGCGTTGGACTTAAACGTTTCAACCCAGATTATACACCAACTCCCTCCGTTTGTCAAGAGGTCGCGGGGCATTTCTTTATAGATGTTTTTCGCCGCGCAGCGCGGCGTAGAGGGCGTGCCGGTCTATCCGTTCGGTCAGCGGGCCGACGGTGGCCAGTTTGCGCGCCGCCACGTGCTGGGCGAAGCGGGCGCAGTCGGAGAGGGGAAAGCCATCCAGCAGGGCAACCAGAAACCCGCCCCAGAACGCGTCCCCCGCGCCGGTGGCATCGGCGATGGGGACGGGGAGCGCCGGGATGTGCTGAATGTGCCCCCCTTCGGAGACCAGGACCCCCTCCGGGCCCATGGTGAGCACGACGACGGGCGGGCCCAGTTCGTGGAACCTCCGGATGCAGTCCTCGGGGGAGAGGCCGGGGCCGAAGAGCCGCCGCGCGTCGTCCAGAGAGGGCTTGGTCAGAGTGGCCAGGGAGAGGGCTTGCTCCATCGTCTTCAGCGCGTCCGCCCGATCGGGCCAGAGGCGGGGGCTGTAGTTGGGGTCCACGGAGAGGACGCATCCCTGCGCATGCCCCAGGCGGAGCGCCTGCTCGGCTGCGTACCGGGCCGGGGGGCGGGAGAGGGCGAAAGCGGAGACGTGGACCACCCGCGCCCGACGGATGGCCTCCCCGGTTACCTGCTCAGGCGTCAGGCGGAAGTCCGCGTCCCGGTAGGCCAGAAAGTCCGGCGTTCCCCGGGTGTGGGAGACGAAGATGACGGTGGTCCGGGCGTCCGGGTCCAGGAGCAGATGGTCGCAGAGGACGCCGGCCTCTTCCAGTTCGGCCCGCAGGAGACGGCCGAAGGGGTCATCGCCGACGCGGGCGACCAGCGCCGCGCGCCCGCCCAGCCGGGCGACGGTCCGGGCGATATTGGCGGGCGAGCCGCCCACGTGGAGCCGGAAGGCGCGGGCATCCCGCAGAGAGTCCGTCTCCTCCACCGAAATCAGGTCCACCACCGCCTCGCCAACCGCCAGCAGGTCCAGGTCGCCGGAAGGACGGGGACGCGGCTCCCGTTCCACTTCTTCACGTTTCACATTTTCACGCTTCACGTTTCACGTTTCACTTCTTCACGTTTCACGTTTCACTTCTTCACATTTCACGTTTCACGTTTCATTCCCCCAATACCACTCCCGCAACTCCTCCAGCGAAACATCGTTCTCCGGCCGGGGGTCGCGGAAGTACGGGGGGATCGGGATGGCTGGCTCTGAGGGCCGGAAGAAATCCCCCTCCAGCACCCGCCCGACGACGTTCAGGTACCCCTCAGCGGTCCGCTCCCAGGTATAGTGGGCCAGGACCCGCTCCCGGCCCCGGCGGG
>DAOUBO010000455.1:0-3202 GCA_034432695.1 Anaerolineae bacterium
GGCAAGGGGGATGAGGGGGGTCAAAACCATCAACGGATGATCGCCCGGGTAATTTGTTAAACCGCAACATTTCGGCCTGCGGGCTATCCCATACATATGGGCATCGGCAAATTGTTAAAGCCCACATATATGGTATGGGCAAGGTGCTTGCCCCGGCCCTTTCAGTTTGTCCAAAGTCCAGTAAGTGGTTACGCCGAAATAAATTTCGGCCTACGATGATGTGGTTACGCCGAAATAAATTTCGGCCTACGATGATGTGCTCCAGAAATGAGTCCTGCAAGCCATTAGTACTACAACCGCACCTGGCCTTCAAGTGGGGTCCCAACCCCATCTGGAGGCTCGTTCAGAGCATCCGGAGTAGGGGCCTGGCCCCCGAAAACCTGCATCCGTGGGGAACGGGGAAGCCCTGTTCAACTATCTGCGGTTGTAGTATTAGGCTGCAGCCCGGTTCAACCTGTTGCAAGTCAGATTTCAGAAACTGTGAAATCCGGCCCATTGCGCCCGGGAACGCTCAACTGAACAAATGTCCGGGGCACCCGCAGCGCACGGCCCAGTTCCCGAACCGCGACCTGCAGGACATCCTCCATCTCGGGAGCAGCCTGAATCCGCTCCACAATCTGACGGACCAGCCGCTCCCGCTCCCCCCGCCCCCGCGCTTCCTCGTAGGAGCGCGCGTTCTGCAGCGCGATCGCCACCTGGCTGGCAATCGCGGTGAACAGGTCCAGGTCGTGCTCGTCGTAGGCGCGCGGGGTGGTGTAACTCTGCACCGCCATCACGCCCAGGACCTGGTCGCCCACCATCAGCGGCACCCCCAGCCAGGAAAGGGCCGGCCGCCCCACCATATCCACCCCCATCTCCTGCAGGCGGGCCGGCAGGTCCTCCTTGATCAGCACCGGCTTCCGGTTCCGGATGATGTACTCCGTCAGGCCGTTGGCGAAGGGGCGGGTGCGGTACGGACGGCGCTCGTTCTCCTCCACATCCAGGGGGAAACTGACGATCCCTTGCTGGAGATCGTAGAAGGCGATGTAGAAGTTGGTCGTATCCACCAGGCGGCTGGCACCCCGGTAGGCCTCCTCCAGCACCTGCTCCACGTCCAGTTGGGCCGTGAGGGCCTGGCCCAGTTCGTTCAGGACGGCCAGTTCCTCCGCCCGCAGGCGGGCCTCCTCAAAGAGGCGGGCGTTGGCCAGCGCGTTGGCGATATAGCCCGCGACCGCCCGGGCCAGGCGGACCTCATCGCGCCCGAAGCCCCGGGGCCGGTTGATAAAGTAGAGTTCGCCGATGCTCTGATCCCGCACCCGCAGGGCCACGCCGCAGAAATTGCGGACGCCCAGCCGTTCCATCTGCGGGATATATGCGGGGATCAGGTTGGGGTCGGCGAGGCCCAGGTTGGAGTAGTAGGCCCCGCCCCGGGCGAAGATGCTCTGCTCCATCCCCGGTGCGTCTATCGGGATCGCCCATTCCAGCGCCTCGGGGAGGAATTCGCCCCGCGTCAGGACGTAGCGCGCCCGGAGCGACCGGGTATTCTCGTCGTAGAGGAGCAGGGCCGCGCCCTCGGCCTCCACCAGCGGCGCGGCCTCCCGCATCACTCCCTCCAGCAGCGGCTCCAGTTCCAGCGTGGAGACGGCCAGGGCGGCGATGCGGGCCAGCCCTTCCTGCTCCATCGCCCGCTCCTGAGCCTCGGCATAGAGGCGGGCGTTCTGAATGGCGATGGCAGCCTGGTCCATCAGCGTGGAGAGCAACCGCAGTTCCTCCTCCGTCACCCGGGCCTTCCGGCTCCGGTCCCAACTGACCTCCACCACGCCGATGTTGCGCTCCTGGAAGCGGAGAGGCATGAAGACCCGCAGGTAGCGCTCGTGGCCGTACTTCTCCCAGATTTCCCGGTTGAAGCGGTCGTCCCATCCGGTGAGGACCTCCGTCCGGCCTGTCCGGTACACGTCGGCGACGATGTCCGGATGGTCCAGCGGATACCGGGCCCTGTCCAGCCACTCCGGGTATCGGTCAAACTCGCCCTCCCAGATGCCGTGGCTGAAGCCGACCGTCCCCATGCTCTCGTCCACCAGCGAGATGATGGCAAAATCGCAGCCCATCAGCCAGTACACCGTTTCCAGGACAGTCCGGACAACCCGGTCTTCCTCCAGGGTGGAGGAGAGGGCGCGGCCGGTCTCGTAGAGGGCCTGCATCTGCTCGGCGGTCCGGCGGGCCTCCTCGTAGAGGCGGGCGTTCTGGACGGCGACGGCGGCCTGGGCGGCCACGGCGGTCGCCAGCGCGGCGGTCTCCTCGTCGTACATGTTCGGCTGGCGGTGGTCCATCAGCAGGAAGCCGATGACCTCCTCTCCGAGGATCAGGGGGACAGCCATCGCGGAGCGAGCACCGCGCCGCTTCCAGCGGGGGTCGGTACGGGCATCGGCAATGACCACAGGCGCGCGGGTCTGGACGACCTCCGCCAGCAGCGGGTCCTCCGAGACCGGGGGCTGTTTCTCCAGCCACCGCCGCATAGCCTCCAGGTCCACCCCCCGCCCACCGACGATCTCCCGCCGCTCGCCGCGCAGGAGGTGGATGACGGCAACGTCAAAGGGGATCAGCCGCTCCAGCTGGTCCAGCAGCCGGCCGGTAACCTCCTGCAGGTCCAGCGTGGAGCCGACGACGCGGGCGATTTCCTGCAGGGTGTCGGCGACGAAGCGGCGGCGCTGCTCCATCTGGTAGAGGCGGGCGCTCTCCAGCGCCAGGGCAACCTGCTCGCTGACGGCCTGGACCAGGGCGATGTCGTCCTCCGTCCAGGCACGGGCCTCGTCGGTCTCCTCCAGCGCGATGGCGCCGATGACCTGGTCGTGGAGGCGGAGGGGGGCCGCGATGACGGCCCGGCCGTTATCCGGCTCGCTGAGGGCGACGATCTGCCCCTGCCGCAGGGCCTCCTCCACCGCCGGGACGGGCGGCGGGGCCTCCACGGGGGTCACCGCCACGCGGTCGTAGACCAGCGTGGGCGGGAGGCCCTCCAGCCGTCCCCAGGCCTCGCGGAGCCGCTCCCCGTAGAGGGTGCGGAGTTCCTCCAGCGCGCGCCGCGTCTCCTCCAGGAGCCGCGCGTTCTCAATGGCCAGGGCGATCTGACCCGCCATCGTCTGCAGAACCGCCACGTCCTCCTGGGTGAACGCCGCCGGCTCCACGGACTGCACGTCCAGCACCCCGATCACCCGCTCCCCCACCT
>DAOUBO010000456.1:0-1685 GCA_034432695.1 Anaerolineae bacterium
TCTGGCCCTGGTAGCCCGGACTTCGCTGGCAGAGCAGTTCTATCTGGCAGGTGGGACGGCGGTGGCTTTGCATCTGGGGCACCGACGTTCCTATGACCTGGATTTCTTTACCCCGGAGCGGGACTTTCCGCTCGCGCTACCCCGGCAGGAATTGGCCCCTCTTGGCTCCCTGGTTGTCCTTCACGAAAGCGCCGGCACCTTCGTCGGCACCCTGAACGGGGGGCAGATCAGTTTCTTTATCTACCCTTACCCCATGCTGGAGCCGTTCGTGGAGGTGGAGGGGGTGCGGGTCGCGGCCCTTCCGGACTTGGCGGCGATGAAACTGGAAGCGATCTCCAGCCGGGGGACGAAGCGGGACTTCATAGACCTCTATCAGATTTGCCGGAGCGCGATCCCGCTTCGGGAAGTGATCCGGCTGTTTGAACGCAAGTACGCGGGAGTCCGATACAGTATGGTGCACATCCTGAAAAGCCTGCAGTACTTTGAGGACGCCGAACCCGACCCGATGCCCGAGATGCTGGTCCCCTGCCGCTGGGGCCAGGTCAAGCAGTTCTTCCGGGAGGAAGTCCGCAGACTGATGCGGGAACTCCTGGAGGGAGAGTAGCCTTACCCCCCATCACCCGACGAATCTCTGAACGCGCGGAGGGCAAGATGCCATCGGTGGTAGAGATCATCGGTTATGTTTTTGCGCTCGTCTGGCCGTTCTGGCCCCTGGTGTTTCTTCGAGCGCTGGCAGACCAGATCGGTAGAAAGCGCCGGCGCAGCGGGTCCGCCATCCAGGATATGCTGGTAGCCTGGGGGGGTCTGGCGATTTGCAGAATCGCAGCGGCAATTTTCCTCCCCTCGGTAAAGTCCTTCCTGATTCCCGAACCGTGGAACACCGTCCTGTTCTTCGCAACGGGCTTTGTGCTGATCGGGCTCAACGTCCGAAACCGGTGGGGTCCGAGGGTGACCTACAGGGGCAAAACCATTTCCTCGTCTGCAGACCTTCTGGAACTCTCCCCGGCGGAGTTTGAAGAAATGGTCGCCGAAGTCTATCGTGCCAAAGGCCACCGGGCCCGCAGAACGGGCGCCGTGGGCGACCATGGGGTAGATATTGTGGTGGAAGCCAAAAATGGAGAAAAATGGGTTGTCCAGTGCAAACGCTGGCGAGGTACCGTAGGGGAGAAAGTCGTGCGAGAATTCTACGGCACAATGCTCCATGAGAAGGCCGACAAAGGGGCCATTGTGACTACCGGTTTCTTCACCCCTTATGCCCGAGAGTGGGCAAAGGGGAAGCCGATTTTCCTGTATGACCGGGAGGAATTTTTCCGCATCTGGCAGCAGGTTCAGAAGACGCGCTCTGGAACTCCTTCAGCGGAGAAGTTCTCCTTTGAAGGGGCGGGCCACGCGTCCCCTTCCGAACCCCCGCGTTGTCCCCGTTGCGGCGTTCCAATGGTGCTTCGGGTAGCCCGGCGAGGAAACCAGCCGGGACGGCTGTTCTACGGCTGTCCCAATTACCCTCTTTGCCGTGAAATCATCAATATCCCTACGGGGCGTGAGCCATGACCTCTCCCTGCTCCGTACCCCCTATTCCCCGCTCCCTCTCCTGCGCCCTCCACACCCACACCTGCTACTCGCCGGACTCCCTGGTCTCCCCGGAGCGGTTTCTGGAGGCGTGCCGCCGGAAGGGGCTGGACCGGGTC
>DAOUBO010000457.1:0-3233 GCA_034432695.1 Anaerolineae bacterium
GGGGGGGTCTCGCTAACGCCGCTGGCCGCCGTGGAGACGATAGATAACGGCGGCTTCGTCAACCTGGCGACGGTCATCGCGCCGGTGGGGATGGCGCGCAAGGGGGAGATCATCCTGCGCATCCGCATCCACTACGAAAAGGGAGGAACGCTGGACGTGGAGGTTCCCTACGGTTCCATAGAGGTTCTTCCCCTGTCTGCAGGGGAGGAGGCGGTTCTGGAGATCCGACCGCGCGGCCGCTTTGACGTCGGCCTGGGGGGGCCGGGACGGGGAGGAAAGCGGCGCGTCCGTGGCGGGCTGATCGGAATCATCGTGGACGCCCGGGGCCGCCCCCTCCGGCTCCCCGCCAACCCCTGGGACCGGATGAGCCAGGTCCAGCAGTGGCTGTGGGACGTGGGAGGATAACCGATGCGCCTCTACGTGCCTTCTGCGGTGGTCTCTCCGCTCACGGTGATCCGGCGGGAGCGTCGTCTCCCGGCTCCCGGCGACATTCTGGTCCGGGAAGGGGACCGGGTGGAGGCTGTCCAGATCATCGGGCAGGCCGCCGTGCCCGGAGAGTTCCGCATCCTCAACGTGGCGGAGGCCCTGGGGGTTCCCCGGCGCGCCGTCCGCCGCTACCTCAGGGTCAAACCCGGACAGGAGGTCCGTCGGGGCGATATCCTGGCCGCACGGGGCGGGCTGAGCCGCCGGGCCTGCCGGGCGCCGATGGCGGGAACGGTAACCGGGATCGGAGGGGGCCGGCTGATCCTGGAGGCTCCCGCCCAGATCGTGGAGGTCCGGGCGGGCTGCCCGGGGCTGGTCCGCCGGGTGATTCCCCGCCAGGGCGTGGTGCTGCAGGTTTCCGGCGCCCTCATCCACGGGGCCTGGGGGAACGGCCGGGAGGAATTCGGCGTCCTGCGCGTCCTGACGGACGCCCGGGATAAAGCGCTGCGGGAGCGCCACGTGGACGCTTCGTGCCGCGGGGCCATCCTGGTCGCAGGCCTGCTGAGCGACGAGGAGGTCCTCCAGCAGGCTGTAGAGATGCAGGTCCGGGGGATCATCGTGGGAGGGCTGGCGCCGGAACTCCTGGAAAAGGCCCTCGCCGCTCCCTTCCCCGTGGTGACCACCGAGGGAATCGGGGCTATCCCCATGTCCGAACCGGTGTTCCGGCTCCTCTCCACCCACAACGGGCGGGAAGCCGCCGTGGATGGCCGGGTTGGCCACGGCTCAGAAAGGGGTCGTCCCGAAATCATCATCCCCCTCCCGGCGGAACCGAAAACGGATTCCTCGTCCTCTCACCACGTCCCGCTAAAGGCCGGGGACATGGTCCGGATTGTTCGCGCCCCCTATATGGGCAGGACAGGGACCGTCGTGGAAGTCCTCTCCGCGGCCGTCCGGACTGCGACGGGTTCGGGCCTCCCGGCAGCGAAGGTCCGGGTCCAGGGTGAAGAGGAGCCACTGATCGTGCCCGTCTTCAATCTGGAAGTTCTGCGCGCGTAAGGCACGCTTACCCTTTCATTTCCCTTGAGGAGTCTGCGCATGCTGGACGATATGGACCTGCAACTGGAGGAGCCTCTGGAACCGGAGGCGGAGGAGGAAGCGGCGGCGGAACGTCAGAACCGCACCTTCCTGATCCTGGTCGGGGTGATGGGGGGATTGCTGCTCATCGGGATCGTCGCGTTCTGCGTGTGGATTTTCACCGTTGGCCGGGGATTGCTGGGTGGCCAGGCGGCAGTTGCTCCATCCCCTTCGCCCGCTCCGGCCGAGGCGATGCTGGCCGAGGCCGACCTGACGGCGACGGCAGAAGCCCTGGCGCTGGCCCAGGCGTCTCCGGAGCCTGTGGCGACCCCCACCCCCTCGCCGACGCCGGTCCCGCCCACGCCGACCCCTGTGCCCTCGCCGACGGTCGCCGCCCCGCCGGCCACGCCGACACCGCGCGCGACGACCCCGGCAGGAGGAGCCGGTGCGGGGGCTTCTCCAACTCCCACAGTGTATGTGCCCAGCCCCCCCGCCCAGACAGGCATCGGGGCCTATACGGCGGTCCTCCTGGCTCTGGGGCTGCTGGCCCTGCTGATCGCCTCCCGCCGCCTGCGGACGGCCCGCTGATCGGGCTTGCCCTGGAGCAACACCCCGCCGGACCAGCAGGGATCGGCCGTCCAGGGCCTGGAGCCTGAAGCCGCGCTGCCCTGAAGAGCGGGTCCGGCACACTTCCCGTTGCTTCTGTGGGCCGGCGGTGTTATCAATAACGAAACCCTGAGCGAGGAGGAGACCAATGGGAGACCTGACCGGCCGATGGGCACTTATTCTGGGCGCCTCCAGCGGGTTCGGCGCCGCGACGGCCCGCGCGCTGGCCCGCGCGGGGATGAACATCTTCGGCGTCCATCTGGATACGCGTGCGACACTGGATCGGGCCCGGGAGGTCATTGCCGATATTGAGGCCGCCGGGCGACGCGCTGTCTTCTTCAACACCAACGCGGCCGACGCGCGCAAACGGGAGCAGGTCCTGGACCGGATCCAGGAAATTCTGGCTCAGGAGGGGAATCCGGGCATCCACTTCGTCCTCCACTCCCTGGCCTTCGGGTCACTGCTCCCCTTCATCGCCGACGACCCCTCCCAGGCGATCACCGAAGAGCAGATGGATATGACGCTGCGGGTAATGGCCCACAGCCTGGTCTACTGGGTTCAGGGGCTGGTGCGGCGGGGCCTTCTGGTGCGGGGGAGCCGCATCTATGCCCTTTCCAGCGCGGGCGCGGAACGGGTCGTCGTCCCCTACGGGGCGGTCTCCGCGGCGAAGGCGGCGCTGGAGAGCCACGTCCGGCAACTGGCTCTGGAATTGGGCCCGCGCGGCATCGCGGTCAACTGCCTCCGCCCCGGCGTGACCGACACGCCTGCTCTGCGGGCCATCCCCGGCCACGAGCGGTGGATGCAGGAAGCCCTCCAGCGCAACCCCGGTGGCCGCCTGACCACCCCGGAGGATGTGGCCGCCGTCCTGGTTGCCCTGGCCGACCCGGACATTACCTGGATCAGCGGGGCGGTCATCCCGGTGGACGGAGGAGAGATTATCGTCGGGTGAGAGAGCGCGGGGGTGTGGCGCGGCCTGCCGTTGTGCGACACCCCCGCGCCGATAGGGCGACCCTTTTCCGGAATTCCCCGCGCCGTTCCTGCCTTTTCCCTCACCGCACGGCGGACACGAGGGCTCCCTTGCCGCTGCCGGGTTTCGCCCGATCGGGCCTCTTCAGCCCGGGAGCTTCCTC
>DAOUBO010000458.1:0-2295 GCA_034432695.1 Anaerolineae bacterium
GGGCGGCGTTGCCGCCCGCCGTCGCTTCCTCCGCCCTCCCGGCAGTTGCCCTCCCGGCGTTTGGGGGTATAATACCTCGTCGGGAACTTCCGCTCCCCAGGTGGGTAAAAGGAGCCGTCGGTGTCCCCCGAGATCCTGCTGGTAGAAGGGAAAGGCGCCGCGCGCAACTCCTGCGCGGGCATCCTGGAACGACACGGTTTCGGAGTCTACCGCACCCATACCCTGCGGGAAACGCAACAGTTCCTGGAAAACACCGCCCCCGACCTGGTGATCATAGATACCCGCCGCCTCCGCTTCAACGCGCTCCGCTTCTGCCAGAACCTGAACGAGAGCGACCATCCCCTGCCGGTCCTGCTCATCCTGGACGAGGATGAGGAGATCCCTCCCAACCACCCGTCCATCGGGATTCTCCGGGGAGTCACTCCCCGAAAGTTGCTCCGGCGGGTCCGACGGCTGCTCTCAGTTCAGGGCGACAGCGTGATCCGGGCCGGGGACATCTGCCTGGACCTGAAACTGCGGGTGGTGCGACGGAAGGGGCAGGAACACCGGCTCACCCCCCGCCAGGCCCGGCTCCTGGAGGTTTTCCTGCGCAACAAAGGGTGCGTGCTCAGCCGCGCCTTCCTGATGCGCGAGGTGTGGGAGACCAACTACGTGGACGACACCCGGACGCTGGAGGTCCACATCCACTGGCTCCGAAAGGCCATAGAGGACGACCCCCGGCACCCTACCTACCTGAAGACGGTCCGCAAAGTCGGATACGTGCTGGAAATCCCCCCCGCCTCCCCCCACAAACGTTGACCCCAGACGGCTCCTCGGGCCTACGGCAGCAACACCACACCGTCCAGAAACCGCTCATCCATCGGCAGGAGCGGGGTCATGCGAAAGCGCTCGTAGGCAACCAGCGTGGCCCGGACCTCACCCCCCGCCCAATCCTCCGGCAACGGGATGAAATGGGGATCCCGGACCTGACTCCCCCGAATCCACTTCAGCGTCGGAACGGTCCCCAGCGCGGGCTGGCAATCGTGGGCGCCCAGGAAACGTCCCGCCGCGTCTACCAGCCGCACGCTGGTCGCCAGGTCCTCTGCCAGCGGGCGAAGCCCCACCAGCGAGACCACCACCGCGGCCTCCCGGTCCGGACCGGCCATAGAAGCCCGCACCCCGGTCACGACCATGCTGTCTCCCAGAGCCACGAAGCGAACACGTTCCCGCGGGACCGGTATCCTCACCGCCGCCAGGGGCCATCCCCAGGGCCCTGCGCCGGGCCGCTCCCGGCCCTGTGCGTCCCGAACGGAGAGCCGCAGCGGCCCGCGAACATCGCCGGGCAGGTCCACCGCAACGGTCTGATACGCCCCGGCGGGCAGCGCGGGCAGCGCCGCGTTCCCCTCCACCCCATCCGCGCTCCGCAGGACAACCGTCCCCCCCTCGCCGGGACCGCTCCAGTGAAGATACACGCGCAGGGTATCCGGAACCGTCCGGTCATAATCGGCGCCGATGAGAGCCGGCCCTCCGGAGAACGGGACATCCCACCGATGCAGCGTGAGGGGAGGACGCGTCGCTGGCCGGACCGTTAATTCGGTCAGAAGGACCAGGTCCTCGCCTGCCGGGGTCGGGAGCACCTCAAACCTTCCTTCGGTAACCGTGTACGCGCCAAGGCGCAACTGGTAGTGCCCCGGCGGGAGGGTCGGGTAAAGGGGAACGACCAGCCGCTCAAAGCGGACCTCACCCGGCGCGCAGTCGGCGCCCAGCCAGCGGTCGGCCTGGGCCCGGTGGCGTCCCTCCTCGTCCACCAGACGCAACGTGAAGGACGGGGGGCGGCGCAAAGGCCCCGTCGCCTGCCAGGCGAGGGTAACCTCCAGAAGGCCACCGGGTTGAGGCAGAGGCCCCCGCAGAGCGTATCCGAGCAGCCGGACCCCTCCGGCAAAGGGGACATCCACAGGCATCAACGGCGCGGTGGGGGAGAGGACCGGCCGGGGGAAGGCCCGGAACCCCGCCCCCCACGGCTCCAGGGTGTAGCCGGGGAACTCGTAGAAGTGGGTCAGCAGAATGGGACGGTCCGGCGGGGCCTCCTGGAGGTGTCGGAGCCACGTCTCACCGTACTCTTCGCCCTCAACGGGGTAGACGTAGCGGACCTCCACGTCGGGCCGAAGTCCTTCCACCTGTTGAAGATACCACATCGGCGTCGCCCAGTGCCAATCGGCCAGAATCCGAGCGTTCTCCGGAGCGGCCCTCAGCAAATCCCCGGCTGTCCGCCGGACGGTGGTGTCCAGAGCCAGTTCCGCGTAGTCCGGGAACAGG
>DAOUBO010000459.1:0-5159 GCA_034432695.1 Anaerolineae bacterium
GTGCCCCCCCCGCCCCCCCCCCCCCCCCCCACAAAAACGTCTCCGGTTCGGCTTCCTCTTCGTCCAGCCGCTCCGGCAGGCGCATCGCGTATTCCCGGAGGGCAGCCACGGTCGCCTCGTCCAGCGTGACCCGCAGCGCGGCATCCAGACGGCGGCGCTTCAGGGCCTCCTCCCAGCAGACCCGCTGAGCGCAGAGATAGGCGCCCCGGCCGCTCTGTTTGCCCCGTTCGTCTATCCGGACTTCGCCTTCAGGAGTGCGTACAATGCGGATCAGCGCCCGCTTGGGGCGAACGGTCCGGCAGGCCACGCAGGTACGCTGTGGAATATGCCGGGTTCTGGGCATCTCCAACCTCTATGGGCCGCCGCTGTACTTGCGCTAACGTCGCCGCCGCGACGACCTAAAACTCGTCATCCCACTCATCGCCCCGCCGACGGCGGCGGATCGCGATGGCGCGTCCCAACTCTTCGTCGTAGATGTACTCCCGGAGCGGCTTCTTCTTCCGTTTCTTCGGCTGCCGCTGGAGTTTCTTTTCCACAACCTCTTCCTCTTCTTCCTCTTCCCACTCCTCCAGTTCTCCTTCAAATTCGGGCAGGACGGGAGCAGGAGTTGGAGAGACCTCGGCAGCCTCCACCGGGGGCCCCTCCACGGCGGGAGTGGGCTCCGCCTCTTCCGGCGGAGCGACCGCCTCGGGGGCCAGAACCCCTGCGGGCCCGGCTCCGATCTCCGGGACGGCTTCCTCGGGAACGGCCACCACTTCCGCCGGGGCCGCCTCTTCCCCAGGGGCCTCGGGTCGTACCTCTTCAGCCATTGCCGGAACCTCCGGCACGGCCTGGGCCTCCGGGGCGACCGGAGCCGCTTCGGCCGGCCCAGGAGCCGGGACTTCCGGTTCGGCGGCCGGGAGTTCCAGTTTGTCCAGCGCAGACCGGATTTCGTTCAGGACTCTGACCCCGATGCCGTCCAGTTTCAGAAGCCCCTCCTCGCCCTCGGCCAGCCGCTCCATCAACTGACCAACGTTGACCATCCCGTGTCGCTGCAGGTGGCTTATGGTCCGCTCGCTCAGGCCCAGGTCCTCCACCGGGATCCGATAGGCCCGGGGCGGGATGCGGGCCAGGGCTTCCTGGAAGGCGGCCCGGCGGGCGGCTTCCTCCTGCTCGCGCCTGGAGAGTCGGACTTTCGCCACGGTTTTCTGGCGGCGCTTCTCCTGGCGACGGGCGATGTAATGGTGGCGCACCTTTTCCACAACCTGGCGGATGACGAGCATCTCTTCGGCGGTGTAGGGGCCCCCTTCTTCCGCATGACGCTTCAGCGCGGCCTCCACCTGGGGGACCAGGTGGTCCACCGCCGTCTCCAGCGCGGCGAGCACCTCGGGGTCCTCCCGGACTTTCTGGAGGGCCCACTGGGCCGCTTCGGTGACGTTCTGGATATCAATCCGCCAGCCCGTCAGTTTGGCCGCCAGGCGGGCGTTTTGCCCGGCTTTCCCGATGGCCAGGGACAACTGGTCGTCCGGGACGACGACGTGGGCCATGCGGCCGCCATCGGCCTCCTCGTCCAGGACGACGCTGAGCACCCTGGCCGGGCCCAGCGCGCGGGCAATGAAGGTAACCGGGTCGGGGCTCCATTCAATGATATCCACCTTCTCATTGCCCAGTTCCCGCAGGATGGACTGAATCCGAACGCTCCGCATCCCCACGCATGCCCCGACCGGGTCCACGCCGGGCTGCCGGGAAGCGACCGCCACCTTGGAGCGGGATCCCGCTTCCCGAACCAGCGCCTTGATCTCCACGGCTCCGCTGGCGATCTCCGGGATCTCCAGTTCCAGCAGCCGCTGGAGCAGTTTCTTGTGGCTCCGGGAAACGATGATCTCCGGCCCCCGGGGGGTTCGCCGAACCTCCAGAATGTACACCCGAATGCGGTCGTGGATAGCGTATCGTTCGCCGGGGATCATCTCTTTCTGGGGGAGGATGGCCTCCGTCCGGTCTATATGGAGCGTCACCTGCTGCGGGGTGACGCTCTGGACGACGCCCTGCACGATCTCCCCGGCCTGCTGGGCGAAGTGGGAGTAGCGAATCTCTCGCTCTGCCTCACGGATGCACTGGATAATGCGCTGGCGCGCGGCCTGAGCAGCGATCCGCCCGAAGTCTTTGGGCGTGCTGTCCACCATGATGGTCTCCCCCAACTGGATGCGGGGGTTCAGTTTTCGCGCCTCCTCCAGCGTGATCTCCATCCTGGGGTCGGTGACCTCCGCCACGACGCGCCGTTCCACAAAGATGCGCGCCTGGCCCGTATCCAGGTCAATCTGGGCCGTGATGTTTTGCGTTTTGGGCGCGTTGACGTCTTTGCGGTACGCCTCCGCGATCGCCGTGCGGATCGCGTCCACCACGACCTCGCGGGGGAGGTCCCGCTCGGCGCAGATCTGGTTGATCGCCAGCAGCAACTCACTTTTCATGCACTTCGCCTCCGATCGCCTCCACGAACATACCCACGCAGCAGGGGGCTCGCGATGGCCTTCCCCGCCAGCCTTCGGGAGCAGTCCCTGCCATGTACGAAGAAAGTGGGGCGGCGCCCACTTTCTTCGTGCCTGTTCGGATGTGGTTTGCGGGGGTATTATAGCACGTTCGGATGATTCCTGCAAGAATTCGCTCAAGTTGTCTCCTCCTGGAAACCGGTGTATACTTTTCCTGACGAAGCCCACCAGAGGAGGAGCGCCCATGAAGGTGTCCTGCCTGCAGGAGAATCTCTCCAGGGGCCTGAGCGTTGCTGGGCGGGCCGTCTCTGCCCGTTCCGCCCTCCCAATTTTGACCCACATCCTGGTCGCGACCGATGAGGGCCGTCTGCGCCTCTCTTCCACCAACCTGGAGCAGAGCATCCATTGCTGGATCGGCGGAAAGGTGGTGGATGAGGGAGCCATCGCCGTCCCGGCCCGTACGTTCACCGACCTGGTCAACCTTCTCCCCCCCGACCGGGTGGACCTGACCGCTGAAGTGCGCACGATGAGCCTCAACGTCCGTTGTGGGCGGAGCGAGGCCAACATCAAGGGGCTGGACCCGGTGGACTTTCCCACCATTCCCCTGCCGGAGGAGATCGTCGGGGCCGCGTCGGTGCAGATAGACCCGGAGACGCTGCATACGGCCATAGAGCAGGTCGTCTTCGCGGCGGCAAAAGACGAGGCCCGCCCAACGCTGACCGGCGTCCTGCTTCGGACGGATGGATCCGTTCTGGACCTTGCCGCCGCCGACGGATATCGCCTCGCGGCCCGACGGGTTCCGCTTCCGGAGCCCGCCGCTCCCTTCAGCACCATCGTCCCAGCGCGCGCGATGGAGGAGGTCTCCCGCATCTGCAACGAGATGGCCCGAAGCGGCAAAGAGCCTGCCCCGCCGGTGCGGATCACCTTCTCCCCCGACCAGAACCGCATTTTCTTCCAGATGGAGTCCCGGCCCGACGCGCCGGTCCCCATGGAAGTCGTCTTCATCTCCCAGTTGATCCCCGGCAACTTTCCGGACTACCAGCAACTCATCCCGCGCGAGCGCCGCACTCGCGTCGTTACCGGGACCGCCGAACTCCAGAAAGCCTGTCAGACAGCCCACATTTTTGCCCGTGAGAACACCAACACCGTCCTCTTCCATCTCCATCCGGGCACGGACCTGGAGCCGGGGCGGCTGGTGGTCTCCGCCACCTCGGCGGAGACCGGCGACGACGTGACCGAACTGGACGCGCTGGTGGAGGGAGATCCGATGGAGATCGCTTTCAATGTCCGGTTCATCCTGGACGTGCTCTCTGTGGTCAACTCGCCACAGGTGCAGATGGACGTCATCTCCCCCTCCAACCCCGGCGTCTTTCGGCCCGTCGGCGGCGACGACTTCACCTACGTGGTGATGCCAATGACGCTGCAGAGATGACGCAGATTGCGGATTGCAGATTCAAAGATGGCGATGATCCGGTATCCGGTTCAGACGGTTGATGAGGCCTACCATGCCTGCCACCCGGACCTGGCGCTGGAGGCGGGCGACCCGCGCTATGTCCATCTAACCCCGGTGCGGGGTGGGTTTGAATTGTCCACCACCATCACCCGCAACATCTCCCGGACGCCGCCCGGCTACTTCCATCAACAACTGATCACCGGCCATCGCGGCTGCGGGAAGTCCACCGAACTGAAGCAACTCCAGGCTCGCCTCCGGGAAGCAGGATATTTCGCCGTCTATGTGGACGCTGAAGCCCTGCTGGACCTGGGGGACCTCACCTATCTGGACGTGCTGGTGGCCCTCACCCAGGAACTGGAAGAGGCCCTTCGGGGCGAGAAAATCCGTATCCCTCCACGACTCCGCCAGGACCTGGACGAGTGGTTTGCCGACATCATCCTGAGCGAGGAACAGCGGCGAGATGTGGAACGCGCCCTGGAGGCCGACTTCGGGGTCGGCCCCCAGGTACCGGCCCTGGCCCGGATGCTGGCCGCCATCACCGGTCAGATTCGCAGCGGGATTGCCCGGCGGATAGAGATTCGCCGCCAGCTGGAGCAGAACCTCCGGGTCTTTATCCAGCGGCTCAACCTCCTGGTGGACGACGCCCGGGTTCGGCTGGTCCAGAAGGGGTGGAAAGACCTGGTATTCATCGTGGACGGGCTGGAGAAGATGCATTACGCCCCGCTTCCCGATGGGCAGAGCACCCACTCTGCCCTCTTTCGGCTGGTGCAGGACAGCGACCTGGACCGGCTGGTCTGGATCGCGCAGGAGCGGCGGGTTCCGGGGGATGAGGCCTCCGCCCGGCTGCTCCATCTGCGGCTGGTCCTGGAGTACCAGAACGACGAGCGCTGGGCCGACCTTCACCCGGCTGTGCGGCAAACCCCACGGGTTCGGGCCCGCCTGGGTTGACCGGTAGCGCAGGCCGCCAGGCCTGTATCGGATCAGGAGAGCAGATAGCCGGAATGCAGGAGATCGCCACCCGGCCGACGGAAGCGCTGGTGGTTGTGGACGACGAGGCCCGTCTGGCCCATGCGCTGCGGCTGGCGCGGGGATTCGCCCTCTTTTTCGTCCGCTGCAATGTCCCTTTCTACCGGGCCGAGGTGGTGGCCCGGCTGAAAGCGGCGCTCCCGCGCCCGATCGGGGAGGTGGACCTGGCGGGCGAATCGGAGGTCTACCCGGCAGTGGCCCGTGCTGCCGAATTC
>DAOUBO010000460.1:0-5306 GCA_034432695.1 Anaerolineae bacterium
ATGCCCCCAGCACCAGCGCCAACCCGACCAGCAGGCTTGTCAGCACCCAGAATCTTCGCTTGTTCATGGCTCTCCTCCTTCAGAGTTGAGAATGGGTTTTTACGAAATGGCAGTGAATGTTCGCTCCTCCCCGTCTCACCTCCATGCTCCCTGGCAATTGCTCACTCCAACTTTTGGGCGTGGGGCAACTGCCCTGGCTGTTTCGGTTTGTCCAGAATCCAGGGCCTACACCTCCAGCAGAAAAGCGTGGAAAGCGGCGTTGAACGCCTCCGGCTTCTCTATGAACGGGGTGTGTCCGCAGTCGGGGATGACGACCTCCCGGTAGGAGCCGCCGTTGGCCCTGTACCGCTCCAGGACCGCCCGGATCTGGTCCAGCATGGGCTGGGGCGGGCACTCCCCGGGGCCAGGCCATCCGGGGACGAAGCCCAGCGCGCCCAGCGTGGCGATATCCCACATCGCGCTGTTGGAGACGACCAGGTCGTCCGCGCCGCGAATCCAGAGGATGGGCGGCTGAGGCCGGATGTCGGCGATCCCGCTGGCGTCAAAGTACTTGCGGCTGAAGGCGTTGACGATGCCGCGCGTCCCTGGCGCGGCGCCCGGCCAGTGGGGCGAGGGGACAAAGTCGCCCGGATACCCGTCCTCCCCCACCCGCATAGAGAGCATCGCGCTCAGGAGTTCCTCCTCCCGCTTCGGGATAAAGGGCGGCTTGAAGTAGAACTGACGCATCACGTTGCGGGGGGAGACGGGGTTGTCGGTGCTCCGATCCCCCTCCTTCAGCAGACGGACGAAATCGGGATTGACGCTGGCTGCGCCCGCCGGCGCGCCGTCCTCATAGCAGGGGGTCCCGTTCACATCCTTGCTCCCGCTGTAGCCGTAGGGGGACATCGTGTCCACCAGGGTGATGGAGCGCAGGTCCTGGGGATAGGCGATGGCGTACTTCATCGCGATGCCGCCGCCCATGGAGTGGCCGACGATGTGGAATCGGCCCAGCCCCAGCGCCCGGACCAGGGAATGGACGTCTTCCACCATGTCGCCCAGGCCCATGGTCGCGTCCACCGGCAGGGGTTCGGTGTCGCCGTAGCCGCGCAGATCGGGGGCGATGCCGCGAAAGCCCGGCGGCAACGCCAGCATCGTCTCCTCCCAGAACGTCGCCGAGGAGCCGTTGCCGTGAATGAAGACCACCGGGATGCCGTCCTCCGGTCCGGCGGCCAGCACGTGCACCCGAAGCCGGTCCGTCTGCACCATACGGGACTCCACGCCTTCCAGCGTCGGAATCGTACCCATATCACACCTCCTTCACGCCTCACGTTTCACGCTTCACGCCTCACGTTTCACGTTTCACTCTTTCACGCCTCACTTTTCACGAACCGCTCCCGCAGTTCCCGCTTGAGGATTTTGCCCGCCGCAGAGATCGGGAGACTCTCCATAAAGACCACCCGTTTAGGGACTTTGTAGCGGGCAAGCCGTTCCTGCAGGAAGGCGATCAGTTCCTCCTCGGTGGCGGTGGCGCCGGGTTTGAGGACGACGCAGGCCAGTCCCACCTCCCCCCACCTGGGGTCGGGGATGCCGACGACGGCGCACATATGGACCGCCGGATGCTCGTAGAGGGCCTTCTCAATCTCCACGGGGTAGACGTTTTCGCCGCCGGAGATGAACATGTCCTTCTTGCGGTCCACAATGTAGAAATACCACTCCTCGTCGTAGCGGGCCAGGTCGCCGGTGTGGAACCAGCCCTCCTCATCCAGCAGGCCTGCCGTCGCTTCGGGGTCGCCGAAGTAGCCGGAACAGATGGACGGGCCCTTCAGCACCAGTTCGCCCACCTGGTGGGGGCCAAGGGGCCGGTTATCGTCGTCCACGATACGGGCGTCTACATAGAAGTTGGGACGGCCGATGGAGCCGGCCTTGCGGACTGCGTCCTCGGGGGCCAGGGCGAAGATGCCCGGCCCGAACTCCGTCATCCCGAAGCCCTGTTTGAAGCGGACTCCCTTCTCCCGGACGTACTGCTCCACCAGTGGGACGGGCAGGGGCGCGCCGCCGCTGGTGCAGAACCGCAGGGAGGAGAGGTCCGCCTCCGCCCAGTTGGGGGCCTGGGTCATCATCTGGTACATCGTTGGGACACCCGCGAAAACCGTCACCCGCTCCTGTTCAATCAGGCGCAGGACCAGTGCGGGGTCAAACTGGCGGATGAGAATGGTCGTCCCGCCGAGGATGACCTGGGGCAGGGTGTAGACGAAGAGGCCGCCCGTGTGGAACATCGGGAAGACGTTGAGGTAAATGTCGTTGTGCGTCAGGTCGTGGATGACAGTGTTGAGCGTGTTCCAGGCGATCATCCGGTGGGAGACCTGCGCGGCCTTGGGGAAGCCGGTGGTGCCGCCGGTGAAGATGAGGGCGACGATGTCCTCCGCCTCCACATCCTCGCAGGTAACCGGGTCGGGCGGGCTTTCCTGCAGGACGGTCTCAAAGTGCAGGCTTCCGGGGATGCCGTCGCCTTCAATGTGGAGATAATGGTGGATCGCGTACTCCGTGCTCCGTATGGCGGCCTGGAGTTGGGCGACACTCTCCCGGAAGTCGTCGGAGTAAATCAGGACGGCGGGGGTAGTCCGCTGGACAATCTCCGCCAGTTCCCGCCAGTGGAGCCGCCAGTTGAGGGCGGTGTGGACGGCGCCCAGTTTGGAGCAGGCGAAGAAACAATCCAGGTGCTCCACGCCGTCTCGCGCCAGGATGGCCACCCGATCGCCCTTACGGATGCCGGCGACGTCCCGCAGCCAGTTGGCGAAGCGGTTGGCCCGTTCGTTCATCTGACGGTAGGTGAGCCGCCATGGCGGCTCCTTGCCCGCATCTACAATCGCCAGTTTGTCCGGGCTGTAGACGGCCCGACGGCCGAGGTAGTCACCGATGTACATGGGCACTCCTGATAGGTGTTGCGTATCGCATGTTGCGTATCCGTGTTCCGTATTCCGTTACGGAATACGGAGCACGCAGTACGTCTCACACCCAGCGCCACACCGACGCGGCCATGCTGATGCCGCCGCCGCTGGTGCAGAAGACGACGATGTCGCCGGGGCGGGGGCCTTTGCCCTGCGCGATGGCGTCATCCAGCGCCATGGCGACGCACGGCGAGCCGGTGTAGCCCCACTTGTCCATCACCCAGTGGGTCTTCTCCATCGGCTGGCCCAGAATCTCCGTCATCCGTTCTATGGTGCGCAGGTTCAGTTGGGTGAAAAGGAAGAGGGAGACATCGTCCACCGTCAACCCGGCTTTTGCCAGCGCCCCCTGGATCAGCCGGGGCCAGTATTCGGTATTGAAGGTTCTGGGGAACTTTTTGACGAACTGGACGCGCGGGGGGCCGTATTTCTCCAGATTTTCCGGCGTGCAGGGCCGGAAGGCGCCGCCGGTGTAAATGCCCAGCGCGTCGTGGTATTCGCCGCGCGCCAGGAACTGGCTGGCCAGGAACCCCGGCCCGCTCCCCGCGCCCAGGACAACGGCGCCCGCCCCATCGGCGAAGAGGTTGGCCGTCCGCTTATCGGTCAGGTCCAGGAAGCGGCTCATGCCGTACCCGCCCGCCACCAGGACATAGCGAATGGACGGCTCGGTCAAGATGTAGCGCGCGCCCTGGTCCAGCGCGGTCACCCAGCCGGCGCAGGCACTGTTGACATCCCAGCACCCGGCGTTGACGGCGCCCAGTTTGTACTGGACGACGACGGAAGTCCCTGGCGAGAGATAGTCGGGCGTGTCGGTGGAGAGGATGATGAGGTCCAGGTCCTCCGGGCGGATGCCGGCCCGCTCCAGCGCCCGTCGGGACGCCTCCACCACCAGGTCCGACGTCGTCTGGTCGGGGGTCATCCACCGCCGCTCCCGGATGCCGACGTTCTCTATGAGCCAGTCGCTGGTAGGTTCGCCGAGAATTTCGTCTATCTCGGCGTTGGTGACCACCCGATCGGGAACGTAACTGCCGGTAGAGAGAATCTGTGCGTGGCGCATCTGGCGTGGCCCTGATACAGGAAGCGTGAGGCGTGAGACAGGCCCATCACGCTTCACGCTTCACGTTTCACGCTTCACGTTTCACTTTTCACGCCTCACGTTTCACCTTTCACGCCTCCCGCCTTCCGTACAACTCCCTCAGCCGCTGTTTATCTACCTTCCCCGCGCCGGTCTTGGGCAGGGCGTCCACGAAGACGATGGATTTGGGGACTTTGTAGCCTGCCAGCCGCTCCCGGCAGAAAGCGATCAGTTCCTCGGCGGCCGGTTGTGCGCCGGGCTTCAGAGCCACAATCGCCCGGCCCACCTCGCCCCATTTGGGGTCGGGGACGCCGATCACAGCGGCCTCGGCAACCGCAGGATGCGCGTGCAGGACCGACTCCACCTCCGCCGGGTAGACGTTCTCGCCGCCGGAGATGTACATGTCCTTCAGCCGCCCGACGATGTAGTAGTAACCCTCCGCGTCCCGGCGGGCCAGGTCGCCGGTGTGCAGCCAGCCGTCGCGGATGGTCTGGGCCGTCGCCTCCGGGTTGTTCCAGTACCCCGCGCAGACATGCGGCCCCCGGATGATCAGTTCCCCCACCTCGTCCGGGCCGCACTCCGTCCCGTCCTCCCGCACCACCTTCACGTCTATGTGAAACAGGGGGAACCCCACAGAGCCGGGCTTGCGCCGGACGTCCTCCGGCGGGAGCCAGAAAGTGTTGGGGCCGGCCTCCGTCAGACCGTAGCCGGTTTTGAAGGCCACGCCGCGCTCCCAGAACTTCTCAAAGACGGGCATCGGGCAGGGCGCGCCGCCGCTGATGACCAGTTTCAGCCGGGAGAAGTCGGCCTCCTCCCATCGGGGGTGCTGCTGGAGCACGATGAACATCGTCGGCACCCCGAAGAAAAGGGTCACTCCGGCATCCCGGATGAGGTCAAAGACCTGGTCGGGGTCAAACCCCTTGCAGACAATGCTGGTGCCACCGATATAGACCAGCGGCGCGGTGAAGACGTTGAGGCCACCGGTGTGGAAGAGGGGAGAGTTGAGGATGGCCACGTCGTCCGGCGTGAGGCCCCAGGACACAACGGTGTTGACCGCGTTGGCGGTGACGGCACGATGGGTCAGGACCGCCCCCTTGGGGAGCCCGGTCGTCCCGCCGGTGTAGCAGATGACCCAGGGGTCGTCCCAGCCCAGGTCCACCTCCTGCAGCGGGTCGTCCGGGAACGCCTCCCGCTCCGTGAAGGAGATGTCGCCCGGGGCCGCCGTTTCACCCAGCGCGACGTAGTGCCGCAGGCCCGGCGTCCTGCCCCGCAGCGCATTCACCTGGGGGACGAACTCGCTTCCGTAG
>DAOUBO010000461.1:0-3854 GCA_034432695.1 Anaerolineae bacterium
GGGGAAGGTCTGCTGGATACGCACGGGGATCTCCAGTGTCCGGTTCTCCAGGCTGGAGAGCGTGCTGCGGGCCTGCGTGATGGTCTCCAGCAGGCCCGCCCGAATCCGGCTCGCCTGTACCAGCGCGAAGGCGCCGATACCCATGGCCAGGATCGCGACGAGCAGAGAGATGACCGGGAGCACCGCTCCCGGAGAGCGCTTCATGGTTCACCTCCCGGAATCAACCGAATTTGAACGCCTTTGGGGCCGACAACGGGGTCCAGCCCCAGCACCACTTCAAAGGTTCGGCGACGGGTCGCTTCGGCTACCAGGCGGCGGAGGTGGCGGAACTTGATAAACTGCCACCCGGCCTCCCACGTCGCGCGGGCCAGTCGGGGGTCACGGCGGAGTTTGGCCACCAGCAGTTCAGCCCGCCCACCGGGGAGCACCAGGCAGGGGCGCGCCCCGGCCGCCGGACGGAGCGTCCGCAGGAACCCCAGCGTGGCGGTTGCGGAGAACCGGAAGAGATAGACATCTCGCCCTTTCTCCCGCCATCGTACGTCCCATCCCCGCCCCCGTGCAACCCGGAAGCGCAACCGTCTGCCCAGGGCCTCCAGTTCCCGGCGCAGGGAATCCATCTCCTCCTGCCGCCGGTCCGGCGCGTCCTCCTCCCGCAAGCGCCAGGACTGCCCATCGCTTTCCCCGTAGGAGCGGAGGCAGAGACGGACCAGAGAGGGCACAGGGGTCAGCGGGCCGGTGAACGGTTCGTAGACGGCGTCCATCAAAGCCTCCGTCTCCTGGGGAGCGGCCTGCATCAACAGGGAGCGCACTCGCTCCTCCACCCGGTCCGCGAGGGGCTCCTCCAGGCCGGGCTCATCGTCCAGCGGGGGCAGCCAGAGCAGGTCCTCGTCCAGCGGCTCCAGGCCGGGGATTTCCCACCCTCCCCGGACCGCGTGGGTAACGGTGTTGAAGGGCCCGAGCAGACGGCGTCGGGCCAGGGCAGCGTGCACGGCGGCAAGGAGGACGAAGCGATGGGTCGGCTCAGCCCGCAGGCGGAGACACTCCTGCAGAGCCTCTGCGGTGGCTTCGGCGATCGTCTCCGACGACGCTGGAGGCGCTCCCCCGTCCGCGCGCCGGCGCCAGGCCAGTTGACATCCGACCTCCGGGCTGGCCCCCCATCCCACCAGGTCATACCCGGCCGCGGCGGCGGCCTGACATGCCGCCGCGACGAGGTCGTCGTTCCGCTCCGCGAACAGCAGGATCAGATGGCCGTCCGGCGCCAGTAACGGCGCGACCGCGGCCAGCGCGGCGCTCAGGGCCTCCTGATGCCGGTCCCAGTCAAACCGACGGCGGCCCAGCAGAGGCCGAAGGGCATGCGAGACAGGCGTGTCCCAGAGCCAGTTAGCCCAGAGGGCGGAGAGAGCCCAGAAGACCCCGTCGGGTCGGGGCGGGTCGGCCAGGATGAGGGAGACGGAGCCAGGAGGGAGATAGCGGGGAAGGTCACGCGCCAGGGCGGGGAGGAGGACATACGCAGGATCGGGAGCCGCCAGCAGGGAGCGAAGGTCTGGAGCCCGACGCATAGGTGGCGGAGGGGTACGCGCCAGGCGGCGCTCCAGTTCCTCCTCCAGCAGAAACCAGACGTTCCGCTCCAGGAAGCGGCCGGGCAACCGCAACACACGGGGACGCGGCCGGGTCTCCTCGTAGGAGTCCAGGCTGGCGGCCCGGTCCATCACCTCCAGCAGGAGCCCCTGGAGCGCGGCGCGAACGGCCCTCTCCGCTTTCAGCCCCTCCGCCCGAAGCAGGATGTCCATCAGCGCGGCCAGGTTGCGGGGGGTATAGAGGTCCATCAGTTCCCCCGCTCGCTCCCGGACAGGGTGATGCAGCGGGGCAGCCCGGTCCAGCATATAGTAGTAGGCCAGGCCGCGCGGCTCAAAACGACGGGCCAGGACCAGGTCCTCTTCGTCTATGGGCCCCTCCTGGGGTACGCCACATCCGGAACAGCGGACGGCTTTGGCAAAAGGAACGCGGGCATCCCGATCCCAGGCGAACCATTCCGCTATCCCTTCGGCACCGCAGGTTGGGCACCGGGAGCGGTAGAAGGCCAGGATGTGGCGGTACAGGGGGAGGGGGCGCTGACCCGGCGTCTCCTTCAGGGTGTCGCCCAGGCGGGTGAGCGCGGCCCGCAGGTCGGCGGGCGTCGGCTCCAGTTCCAGGCTGGCGACCAGGAGGCTGACGGGGTTGGCGTTGGCGCCAATAGCCCGACGGCCCTCCCGCAGGGCCTCCATCAGGAAGGTCGGCCCCTGGCAAAAAAGGTCCAGGACCAGCGCGCCGGGCTCCGTCAGCGCGCGGACGTAGTGGGCCGCCGCTCCCGCGGGAACCGGTGGCCGGTAGCGGGCCAGCGGCCCTTCGGGCGCGCAGGGCTCACCGGGGAAGAACCAGGCCGTCATCGGCAATCTCCCCTCACGGCGTCGGCGTGCGGGGGATGTAGGGGCGAATCCGGAAGGAAGCCGTCGCCTGGAGTTGGTCCCGAATGTACAGAGAAACCGTGTAGTTCCCTCCGAAGAGAACCGTCCCGTCGGGGTTGTAGTAGACGACCCAGAGGGTGCCCGCCGGGCCGTCCCGCTCCTCCCAGAAGCAGTCCTGACGGGCGATCTCCTGCCCGTTGCGGGTCCAGACGACGGACCAGGGCAGTCCGGGCCGCATCCCCCGGTAGTCAAAGACGGCGTATACGGCCCGCGTGTTCCAGTCAAAATCGTTGCCCACCAGAAGGGGCTCGCCGGAGGGAAGGACGCCCAGGGCGATGGTGAGGCCGCTGAAAGCCGGTTCGGGAGCCGGCGTCGGAGACGGCGACGGGGTCGGAGTGGGCGTTGGGGAGGGGGTCACGGTCGGCCTGGGGGTAGGAGAGGGGGAGGGAAGAACGGTTGGAGGGGAGACGGGGGTAGGAGTCCGGGGGACGGGAGCCAGCCAGAAGGCTCCCGCCACTGCGAGGAGCCCCGCCAGGAAGGCCGTCGCCGCCGCTCCGACCAGGGCCCAGAACCAGATCGGAAACTCCGGCCGAGCCCCTCGGGCCCGTGCAGGCCCCAGTTCCCGCTGGGGCGGGAGCAGGTCCGTCGGGGGGACCTCTTCTCCGTGCTCCCGCAGGACGGCGGCCAGATAGCGCATGTAGGCCCGCAGGAGCCCTCGCTCCTCCGGGTCGGTGACGGCGGCTCCTGCCCGGCGGGCGTCGCTCAGGAAGAGGTGGACGCTCTCCAGGAAAGCCTCGTCGGGCGGGCCCTCCAGGCTCCGGACAGCCAGGGCCTCGTATCTTTGCTGCAGAATCTCAAAAATCTGGCTCATTCCGCGCCCCCCATCGGCAGAGGTGCTCCAGGGCGTCCAGCGTCTCCGCCAGCGCGGCCACGCTGCAGGGTTCGTCCAGCAGCGTGTCCTCAACCTCCCGTCGCAAGAGCCGCAGCAGGTCCCCTCGCTCCGGGGGCAAGTGCTCCACCACCCGGTCCAGATGGGCCTGGCAGGGCAGCCACAGGATCACCAGCCGTCGGCGGCCTTCGGGCTCCAGGGCTTCCGGCCCCATCTTCCGGAGGGTACGCTGAAAGACCTCCAGAGCAGCAAGGAGCAGCATCTGTTCGTTCCGGCAGTCCATCTTATCCCGGGCCCTGGGCAATGTAGGTCGGATTGCTAATCCGACGTATAGGTCGGATTGGCAACCCGACGTGACGTGTAGATCGGATTGGCAACCCGACGTGACGTGTAGGTCGGGTTGGCAACCCGACGTGTAGCTCAGATTGGCAACCCGACGTGTAGGTCGGGTTGGCAACCCGACGTGTAGGTCAGATTGGCAACCCGACGTGGAGCTCAGATTGGCAACCCGACGTGTAGGC
>DAOUBO010000462.1:0-3772 GCA_034432695.1 Anaerolineae bacterium
TCCCCTACAACCTGGCCCCGGTGCTGGTCGTCTTCGCGTCGGTGATGCTCTGGGCGGTCATCCCCTTCGGCCCCGGCGGCTCCCTCATCGGCACCGACCTGAACATCGGCATCTTCTACATCCTGGCCTTCTCCTCGGCCGCCCTCTTCATCTTCCTGATGGCCGGGTGGTCGTCCAACAACAAGTACGCCACCGTCGGCGCGTTCCGCGCGGTGGCCCAGCTGGTGGGCTACGAAATCCCCCAGTTGCTGGCCGTCCTGACAGTGGTCGCCGTCGCCGGGACGATGAAGATGCAGGGCATCGTCGGCGCGCAGAACGTCATCTTCCTGGTCGCAATGCCGCTGACTGCCTTCATCTTCTACCTGGCCAGCCTGGCCGAAATCAACGCCCGCCCCTTTGAGTTGCTGGAGGCGGAGTCGGAATTGGTCTGCGGCTACTTCATTGAGTACAGCGGGATGAAGTTCGGGATGTTCTACCTGGCCGAGTTCATGAACTCGGTGGCGGTCGCGGCCATCTTCACCACCCTCTTCCTGGGCGGCTGGCGGGGGCCGTGGGTGGACCAGGCGCCGATTCTGGGGACGATCTGGTTCTTCATCAAGATGGGGCTGGTCATCCTGGCCTGGATGTTCATCCAGATCACGCTCCCCCGGCTGCGGATTGACCAGATGCTGAACTTCAACTGGAAGTTCCTGACGCCGCTGGCGATTGTCAATCTCTGCGTGACGGTGCTGGTGAACAAGGGGATCACGGAGGCCTTCCCGGGCGGCGCGTCGGCCTGGACCCGGGCGGGGATCCTGCTGGCCTCGCAGGTTCTGCTGGTGCTGGCCGTCTGGGGGCTGAGCGCGCTGGGCCGGCGGCGGGAGGAGCGGCGGGCCTGGCGGGCGGCCCAGGTACCCGAACTGGAGGTGACGGCATGACCCTCACGCTTTCCCACGTTCTCTTCGTCCTCTTCGGCCTGATGGTGCTGGGCGGGGCGATCGCCGTCGTTACTGTCCGCAACCTGTTCCACGCCGCGCTGTGGCTGATGCTGGTCTTCTTCGGGATGGCGGGCCTCTACGTTCTGCTGGAGGCCCCGTTTTTTGCCGCGGCGCAGTTGTTCATCTATATGGGCGCCATCGGCATCCTGATTATCTTCGCCATTATGCTCACCCGGGCCTTCATGCGCCAGCCGATGCCGCGCGCCAACGAGCAGTGGTGGCTGGCGGCCCTGCTGGCGGCGGTGCTCCTGGGCGTGATCGTCTTCCTGATCCTGCGCGTGGGCCTGAACGAAGTGGTGAACGCGCGGCCCGTCCCGGAGCACACCCTGCAGGCCCTGGGGGTGACGCTGGTGGACCCGGAAGGGTATGCGCTGGCCTTTGAGGTCGCCTCGGTGCTGCTGGTGATGGCTCTCATCGGCGCGGTGACGATCGTGCGGGAGCGGTGAGGAGGACGCGGATGAACGCGGATGAACGCGGATTCGGAAATCTGCGTTTTTCTGCGGCGCTCTGCGTTTATCTGCGTTCGCTCTGGCCAAAGAGAAAATATCTGGCAGCCTGGAAACAGGAGCGGGCATTCATCCGTCAGTTGGTGCGGCGGGGGCCTGTGGCTGGCGGGCGAGCGTGGCGTCGGAAGACCTTTATGAGCGTTCGGGGAATGCAGAGGCAGTTGTAAGCCGAAATGAATTTCGTTAGAGAAAAGCCGAAATGAATTTCAGCTTACATCTTCGTGAGAAGCGAATAGGCGTGGTTCTGGCGGTGCTGGTTGGCCTCTACCTTCTGCTGGGGCTGGGATTCTACATTGGGTGGAAGCAGGCGCGGGAGGCCTGCCGAGCGGAAATGGCGGCCCGGGGCGAATTCGTGGAGCCGGAGGTGTTCGCGGGCCCGCTGGGCCTGCTCTTCACCCTGACCAATTGGCCCATCTACGCCTGGGCGAACTACTACCACGACGGGACGATCTTCGCAACGCCGTGTACCCATTGAGTCGGGAGCACAGGGAAGGGAGAAAAGGAAGAGGAGTGAGTGGGTAATTACAACCGGCCGTATTTGGGGGTATAATGTTCAAGCAGGTTGCCGTTCGTCATTTGGGGCCGATCAAAGAGGCCAATGTAACTTTGGGAGATTTGACGATCTTTGTCGGGCCACAGGCTACGGGGAAAAGCATCCTGTTGCAGACGCTGAAGTTACTGGTGGATTATCGCCCAATTCGGGAGGAGATGCGGCGTTTTAATATAGAGTGGCGGGACCTTTTCCAGTTCCTTGAGTTGTTCTTTGGCGAAGGCATGGCGGGTATTTATAGCGAGGGGGAAACACAAATTCAAGTTGATGGTAAAACGCAGAAGATCGTCAGCCTTTTGTCGGCCAAAGGAAAACCCGAAGAGCGGATGTTTTACATCCCTGCTCAGCGAGTTCTGGCGCTGCGGGATGGAATGACCCGGCCTTTCACCGATTATCGGGCTGGCGACCCCTTCGTGGTCCGGAAATTCAGCGAAGAAGTGCATCGGATGATTCAAACGGAATTCAGAGTGGAAGGAGAGTTGTTCCCCCAGCCTTCGCCCAGACGTCTGAAGAGCGAGTATCGGGAACGTTTGGAACAGCACATCTTTGGGGGCCTTCCTCTGGAACTGAAAACCGAGCAAATGGTGAGGCGGCTGGTGCTGCGAAGTCCTGCCAATCGCAGTCTTCCCTATCTGGTATGGTCCGCCGGACAACGGGAGTTCGTCCCACTCTTGCTGGGCCTGTATTGGCTGTTGCCGTCGGCCAAGACTTCCCGACGGGGTTCTATAGAGTGGGTGGTCATTGAAGAACCGGAGATGGGATTACATCCCGCGGCAGTCTCTGTCGTGATGATCCTGGTGCTGGAATTGCTGCATCGGGGGTATCGGGTGAGTATTTCTACTCATTCTTCCGATGTGCTGGATGTCGTCTGGGCGCTGCAAATTTTCAAAAAGCATCAGGGTACATCGGAAGACGTCTTAAATCTGTTTTCGCTTCCCTTCAGTAAGCCCCTCCAGAAACTGGCTGACGATATTTTGAAAAAGGAGTTTAAGGTTTACTATTTCCGGCGAGACGGGAATGTAGGGGATATTACGGGCCTGGACCCAGGGGCGAAACAGCGGGATGAAGCCGAGTGGGGAGGGTTAACCGAATTTGGAAGCCGGGTGGGGGAGGTGGTCGCAGAAGTCGTGCGACGTTCTGAGAAAGCCTCTTGAATTGAGGGGACCAGAAAATGGACTTCAAGCAGGCCGTTTTCCAAACCCCATGCCTCGGTCCCGCTCATTATCATCCAGGACTTCAGGCTCTCAAGGGATACAGCGAGCGAATCCGATGTCAGAAT
Organism: Anaerolineae bacterium; assembly: GCA_034432695.1. Classification (GTDB taxonomy): domain Bacteria; phylum Chloroflexota; class Anaerolineae; order B4-G1; family DUEL01; genus SpSt-77. The sequence goes on from DAOUBO010000462.1 coordinate 3,313, forward strand.
ACCCGCCGTTTCACCGGTAGCGTTGATCTGAATGAAGTGATCTATGACTCTCCCTGGGATTATGGTATCGGATTCCGGGAAGACAAAGCAGAGGTTGCCATCTGGATAGAGCCCCATCCGGCATATACCAGCGAGGTCTCAACATTTCTTTCCAAGCTGGAATGGTTGAAAGGTTGGCTCCAGAACGAGGCGGAATACCTCTGGAATCTAACCCAAAAGTCTAAAACTCCGTTTATCTGGCTGGCAACGAGAGGAGTTCATATCCCGAAGAAGAGTCGTCAGGCTCGTTTGCTGAGCGAAGCGGGCCTTCCGTTTCCCAGAGAGGTCGTTGAATTGGATTGAATCCGATCTCACAGGAGGGAGCGTCGTATGATCCCACTGTCCTGGTACCTCATCCTGGCAGCCGCGCTGTTCTGCATCGGCACGTACGGCGTGCTGGCGCGGCGCAACGCTATCGCTA
>DAOUBO010000463.1:0-3909 GCA_034432695.1 Anaerolineae bacterium
GCCCTCCTGGCGGAGGGTGAGGGCGACGCGGGGGCCCGGCCCCCCGGCCAGTGTCGGGCCTGCCGTCTGGTCGCCGCGGGCCATCACCCAGACCTCCTCTGGGTGGAGCCTGCCACCGGGAAGGGCCGCCTCAGCATAGAGCAGATCCGGGAACTCCAGCGTATCCTCTCCCTGACCCCCAATCTGGCCCGTTACCGGATCGCCGTTCTGGACGGCTTTGAGCAGGCTACTCCAGCGGCGGCCAACGCTTTCCTGAAAACCCTGGAGGAGCCCCCGGAGTACGCTCTTCTCATCCTCCTGGCCCAGGACGCGGAGTCCCTGCTCCCCACCATCGTCTCCCGCTGCCAGATCGTCGCCCTGCGTCCGGTGCCTGCACACGAGGTGGAGGAGGCCCTGCGGGTTCGCTGGGGCGTGGAGCCGGAGCGAGCCCGTTTGCTGGCTCGCCTGTGTGGGGGACGGCCAGGTTGGGCCGTGCGCGCGGCCACCGACCCGGCTGTCCTCCAGCGCCGTGAGGCGAGGCTGGAGGAACTGCTGGCGCTGCTTGCGGCTCCCCTGACCGACCGCTTCCGCTACGCGACTGACCTCGCCCAGGAACCGGAAGAGGCGGAGGAGACGCTGGACCTCTGGCTCCGGTGGTGGCGGGACGTTCTCCTGATCAGCAGCGGCGCTGCGGGGGAGAGAACGGGAGAGTTCCTCACGAACATGGATCGGCGGCCCCAACTGGAATCCCTCGCCGCGCGGTTTTCGCCGGAGCAGGCCGTCGCGCGCATCCGGGCCATCCGGGCCGCGCTGGCCCGCCTCCAGCGCAACGCAAACCCCCTGCTGACCCTGGAGGTGCTGGTGGGGTTTGACCTGTAAGAAGAAAAATTGCCGCGACGGGCTCTCCCGTCGCGGCAATTTTTCGCGATACCGGCGCGGTCAGAGAGCCGGGCCGGGGCTTGCGGGCGTCAGGGAGGGCCCCTGCGCCGCCGGGCGCCCGGATGTCTCCATCCCCAGAGCCCACTGGATCCGCCGGAGGAATCGGAGCGGAACGGTTACCGACCCGATCGGTGCCCCCTCGTTGGCCTCAAAGTTGTGAAAGTCGCTTCCGCCCGTGACCAGCAGGCGGTACCGGCGCGCGATCCGCAACAGGGTCTCCACATCCTGGGGGGAATGCACCGGATACCAGACCTCTATTCCCTGAAGCCCCAGCGAGACCAGGGTCGGGATATGGGGCATAACCCCCGAAGCGGCCGGGTGGGCCAGGATAGCCACTCCGCCGGCCCCCCGGATCAGGTCAATGGCCTCCGCGGGGGATAACCGGGCCCGCGGCACATAGGCCGGCTTCCCCCATCCGATATACCGCTGAAACGCTGTCCCAATGTCCGCGACGTAGCCGCGCTGGACCAGCGCACGAGCGATGTGCAGCCGACCTACAGCGGCATCCCCCGAGAGACGGACAACATCCTCCCACTCCAGCGGCATGCCGAGCGCGGCCAGCCGCTCTACCATTTTTTGGGCACGGGCCGCGCGCCATGCCCGCAGTTCCCCTAACCGCTTCTGAAGCGGCCCGTTCTGAGAGTCCACGTACAGGCCCAGGATATGGAGGTCCCCCCACTCTCCTTCGGAGCTGAGTTCCACTCCCGGAACAACCTCCATCCCGCTGCCGTAAGCGGCGGCCAGGGCTTCAGCGATCCCGGCGGTCGTATCGTGGTCGGTAATCGCAATTGCAGCCAGTTCCCTCTCCAGCGCCAGATGGACGATCTCGGTGGGAGAGAAGACACCGTCGGAGGCTGTGGTATGGATGTGCAGGTCTACGTACTTTTGCTGGAGGAACATCGGGTCTCCACAGTCAGATGGACGGCTGTCCGCTCCTGGCCATCAATCACGACCTCGGAAAAGGAGGGGATGCACACGATATCAATTCCCTCGGGCAGGAGATAGTTGCGGGCAATGGCTACGGCCTTCACGGCCTGGTTGACCGCGCTGGCCCCGATGGCCCGCACATCCACCCGCCCGCGCTCCCGGATCACGCCCGCGATGGCTCCGGCCACTGCGGTGGAGCGAGAATCGGCGGCGACTTTGATCATCTCCATGGCGACCTCCTTGCGGCTCCCGTGGATTCACCTTGCCATTCGGCGCAATGTCCGTAAAATATCTCTGCCTCATGATACCCGAAACAGCGCCGCTGGAGGTTTCCAGCGCGTTACAAATCGGTAACTGGACTCTGGCGAATCTTGCCCTGGGCGCGTGAACACAGGTTTGCGCGGATTTTTGTGCAAAGCCTGCGAAACTGGCCTTTGGACAAACCACCGGGATGTAAGCCGAGATTCATTTCGGCCTGGCGTGATCTTCCGAGTCGCCAGACTCCAGCCCTGGCCTTTGGATGAACCGCTGGGATGCAGGCTGAAATTTTGCAACTTGAAAATGATTCGGGCAACCCGACTGTACCCTCACTCCACCCCCTGCCCCCCGGAGCAGGGCAACTGTAAGCCGTTGCTCTGCCCCCCATCTCCCGCGCGCCTTCGGCGGCGGGCGAGGGAGGGGGTGGAAGGGGGGTGCGCCAGCAGAAATTCTTCAGGGAGATAAGTAATGGGAGCAGCAGAACGGGAGAAACACCTGCGTATCGTGGCCGAAATCCTCCTGGTCCACCTGCCTGCCATCCTGAAGGATCAGGCCCTGGCTAAGGACCTCTTGTCCGTAGTCAGCGTCGCTCTGCGCGCCGCCTGGGAGGACGCGCTGAAGTCGGCCGACGTCTGGGATAAAAAGCACTACCACGTGCGTGCCGACCAGTTGCGGGACGAATGGGCCTGGGCGCTGGCCGCGGCGAATACCGCCGAGGGCCTCGCCGAGCGGGATGCCCCGGTCACCCGTGAACATCTGGACCGGCTCCGGCGGCTCATCCACCATCCGCTGGAGCCGCCCGGGCGGCCCATTATCCGCAACCTGGAGGCCTTCCGTGGCGCGGCCCGGGCCAACCGGGAGCGGCGGCAACGGACGGGCCGCAAACTCCCCAACCGATCCCTGGTCTAACCGGGAGGGCACGATGAAAATCGTTACCGTCGCTCAGATGCGGGCTATAGAGGCCGCGTCGGACGCGGCCGGGCACACCTACGCGGCGATGATGGAGCGGGCCGGCAGCGCGGTCGCCCGCGCGCTGATCGCCCGGCAGGACGTGCGCAAAAAGCGGGTCCTGGTCCTGGTCGGGCCGGGCAACAACGGCGGCGACGGCCTCGTCGCTGCCCGCTATCTGGCCCAGGCCGGCGCCGACGTTGCCTGCTACCTGGCCCGCCCCCGCGACCCCCAGACGGACCCCAACTACCGAATCCTTCAGGATCTGAAGATTCCCTGCCTGCTGGCGGAGGCGGATACCGGGTACGCTCACCTGCGCAAACTGGCGTCCACCGCGGACATCGTGGTAGATGCCCTTCTGGGGACCGGCGCCGCCCCTCCGCTGAAGGGCACCGTCGCCCGGATTCTCCAGGCCGTTGGGGAAGTCCTCCGGGAGCGGGCGAAACTCCCCGCATCGGAACTGGTGTGCATCGGTGGCATTCCCGATGCGTCCAGACCACGCAGGCCCTTCGTCCTGGCGGTGGACGGGCCCAGCGGTATGGATTTTGACACTGGCGCTCTGGACGACCTGGCCCTGCGGGCGGACCTGACGGTCACCTTTGCCTATCCCAAACAGGGCCACTTCCGTTTCCCCGCCGCGGCCGCGCTGGGGGAACTCCTGGTCGCCGACATCGGCACCGCTCCCGAACTGGCGGCTGATGTGGACCTGGAAGTCGTCACCCCGGAGATGGTGCGGGAATGGTTGCCGCCGCGCCCTCCCGATGCCCACAAGGGGACATTTGGCCGGGCCCTCATCGTCGCCGGTTCCGCCACCTACACCGGCGCCGCCCCTCCGCTGAAGGGCACCGTCGCCCGGAT
>DAOUBO010000464.1:0-8861 GCA_034432695.1 Anaerolineae bacterium
GTCACCGAGCCGCGGTAGCCGACGGGGATGTCGGCAACCGCGAGCAGGTCGTAGGTGCGAGCCGTTCCTGAGGGGATGAGGTCGGTTGTCGTGGTGATGAGCGCCCCGCTGGCGTTGTAGAACGCGTGCGTCGTGCTGGCGGCGGCCGTCCCCTGGTTGGTGATGACGTAGCGGGAAGCCGACCCCGCTTCCTTCCAGAGGCCGGTCAGCCCCACAGTGGATGTTGGAGGAGGCGGATCGGCGCGAAGGGGGGGCGCTCCGACCGCCAGCCGAACGCCGACCAGCAGGCCCGCTCCGGCCAGCGCGGCGAGCGCGATCCGGATCCAAACGCGCCCTGCGTTCACAGGCCCCCTCACTCAGCGGGGGTCTCAGCCGGCTCCTGCGCGGGCGCGGGTGGGCTGGGCTTGCCCCAAATCTGGTAGCCGACGAGGCCGCCCAGTGCGCCCAGCCCAGTGGCCAGCAGGAGCGTTATCAGCGCGCAGCAGCAGTTGCCGCTCAGCAGGTACGCCCAGTACTGGGCTGGGTTCTGGTACTCAACAGAAAGACCGAACTGGCGGATCAGTTGAGCAGCCCGTTCCGGCCCCACGATGATGCCGTTCAGGACCGCCCCGACCATCTGCCCCAGCAGGATGCCGCCGCCGGTGATGGCCCCGGCCTCGGCGCCCTTCAGTGCGCCGTCTCCGCCGGCGGCGGGGCGCTCCCAGAAGGCCGCCAGCAGGCCGGCTCCGAGGCCCAGGATCAGAGCGATCGGCGGGTTGCAGAGGGGCGTGAGCAATGTGAAGATCAGGGTTCCGATCAGGCCGACGATGGCGCCGATAAGACCTGCCTTCCACATTTTCCACCTCCCTGAGTCAGGGACGTGCATGCGTTTCCGGAAACGCCCGGTACGTCGGTATCCCTGTTCCTCCAGATCACGGGTTGCGGGTTCCGCGCAGGCGAACGCGCGCCTCCCGGCAGCGCGGGCATTCTACCCCCGTGTACTCCGTCCCGCAGGTCCGGCAGACTCGGGTCGGCAGGGGCCGCTCGTCCTCCAGCGAGGCCAGGATCAGGTAGACCCGCTGTCCGGCGAAAGCCTCCAGCCATTCCGATAGCGCCGTCTCTCCGACGGTCCATTCCCCCCGGGAGTCCCGTCGGAGTTCCCCCTCCACGATTTTTGCGTCCAGTTCGTAGGCCGCCGTGGCCAGTTCCCGGAGCGCGGCTTTCCGTACAGCGGGCATTTTCCCTCCCTCCTCGCCCTGCCCGGCGCTATTTGCTCCTGCGCGTCTCCCACTCCACGACCAGGGGGATCGCGATCCCGAAGGAAGAGTAGGTGCCGGCCAGCATCCCGGCCAGCATCGCGGAGATGAAGGGCCGAATCGTCTCCCCTCCGAAGAGGATGATCGCGATCATCACGAAAATCGCGTTCAACTGCGTCGCCAGGGACCGGTGGATGGTCTCCAGGATGGATCGGTTGGCAATGCGCTCAAAGGGCTCCCCCTTGTAGCGGGGAAGGTTCTCCCGGATGCGGTCAAACATCACGATGGTGTCCTGAACGGAGAAGGAGGTCACAGTGAGGACGGCGGTGAGGAAAAGGGCATCCACCTCCCACCCCTGGAGCAGCCCCATCAGCGCGTAGAAGCCCAGGACGATGATGAGGTCGTGGATCATCGCGACGATAGCCGAGACGCCGTAGCGGATGGAGTGGGGGACCCGGCGGAAGGAGTACCAGATGTAGCCGATGATCAGGATGGCGGCGACGGCGATAGCGATGCCCGCTGCGCGAGTCACCTCGGCCCCGACGATGGGGGAGACCGTCTCGTAGGTCGTCAGGTCCCGGTTGACGGGGGCGACACGGGCGGAGAGGTCGCTCATCAGCGCGCGCACCTGCTCCGGTGTGACCTCTTTGGTCCGTACCTGCCACGTGTTCTCCTCCGGCCGCCCCAACCGCTGAATGATGGCTTCCTCCAGCCCGTGGCTGGCGAGGACCCCCCGGAGGGCCGTCTCGGAGGCGGGGCCGTCAAAGTGGAGCACGAAGAGGCTCCCGCCGGTGAAATCCACGGCCAGCCGGAGGGGCGAGCCAAAGCGGATAAACGTGACGACCAGGACCAGGAGACTCGCCAGGAGCAGGGCCCCCGAGAAGGCAAAGAACCAGCGACGCTTTTCTACCAGGTTGAACATTCCCCACCTCGTGAGGGATGGAGTCTACAGCCCCAGCAGCCAGCGGCGGGCGTTCAGGGACGGCCCCGCAGCGCGGAAGATCGCCCGCAGGAACGTCCGGGTCGCCACGATGGCGGTGAAGAGGTTGATAATCGTACCGATGGCGAGGGTGATGGCGAACCCTTTGACCATGCTGGCGCCGAAGTTGGTCCCGAAGAAGTAGAGGACGGCACAGGCGATGAGGATGGAGATCTGGGAGTCCCGGATGGAGGTCCAGGCGCGGCTGAACCCGGCCTCCAGCGCGGCCCGGAGCGTGCGCCCGGCCCGCAACTCCTCCTTCATCCGCTCAAAGACCAGGATGTTGGCGTCCACCGCCATGCCTGCCGAGAGCAGGAACCCGGCGATCCCCGGCAGAGTCATCGTGACAGGGACGATCTTATAGAGGGCCAGGTTCAGTGCCGCGTAGAGCAACAGCGCCAGGTCGGCCGCTCCGCCTAGCACGCGGTAGTAGACCAGCATGAAGAGCAGGACGATGGAGAGGCCAATGATGCCGGCGCGGCCGCTCTTCTGGCCGGAGCTTTCTCCGAGGGTGGGCCCGACCGTCGTAACGGTCTCCACCCGGAGCGGCAGGGGAAGCGCACCGTAGCGCAACTGGATCGCCAGGCCGCGGGCCTCCTGGTAGGTCGCTTTGCCCAGGGTAATGCGCCCGATGCCGTCGGGGATCGCCTCCTCTATCCTCGGGCAGGAGATGACCCGTTTGTCCAGGACGATGCAGAGGTATTGGTCCACGTGTGTGGCCGTATATCGGGCAAACTTCTCCGCCGCCTGGTCCTTCAGGCGGAAGGGGATGTAGTAGCCCAACTGGTCCCGGTCCAGGCCGACCTGGTCCAGGTCTGCGCCGGTGAGGATGGTCTCGTAGACGCCGGGCGGGAGCGTCGGCGTGGCAGGGGTCGTCCCGGTCACCTCCGTCGTCGGTGTGAGCGGAGCGGTTGGGGTGGGGGTGGGGGGCTCAGGCGTCGCCGGGGCTTCCGACTCCGCCTGGCGGGGGCCGCCAAGGGTCGTTGTGACCACCATCCCGACGGGGATGCCGGTATATCCGGCGTTCACGAACTCCAGCAGCGCGGTGCCCCGGATGACCTCTATCGCCACCTCGGGCTGCTCAATTCCGGGCAGTTCCACGATGATGCGACGGCCGCCCTGAATCTGCACGAGGGTTTCCGCGAGGCCCAGGCTGTTGACCCGGTTCTCTATGATCTGCCGGGCCGTCTCCAGGCTGGCCCGGTCCACTTCTGTCCCCTCGGGCACGTCGGCGACGAGGGAAACCCGTAGACCACCGCTCAGATCCAGCCCGTAGCGGATGGCGATCTTCCGCGCGCCCTCCGGCTGCCAGAAGAGCAGGTTCTCCAGCCACGCGGGACGTTGAATGTCCAGGTCCACATAGATCGCCAGAAGGGCCAGCAGGATGGTGACGGCAAGCAGGATGCGATCTCGTTTTCCCATATACGGCTCCGATGACGAGGGTTTCGGGGAGATTATAGCCGAACTCCATGATTTGTGCAAATTCCGGATGGCGGGCCACGGTAACGACTGGTCAGTCAACTGTAGGGGCGACCGGCAGGTCGCCCTGATTGGGGCAAACGGCAGGCTGCCCCGATGGGGGGCAAAGGGCGCCCGCGTTTGTGGAGCCTCCGGTGTCCCCCAATTTGGCGAACCATGAAGAACGTGTTAAAATGTTCCTGCCCGCCCTGACGGCGGACGCGGCGTTAATCCTATCCGCGGGAGAGAAGATGCCTCACGAATCGGACGTCCGTACCTTCCCCCACTCTGCACTGCGGACGACACGGATGCTCCTGTTCCTGTTTCTGGGCCTCTCGGCCCTCGCGCTGGCCTCTGCGGCCCTGCTGGCCGCCCGAACAGCCGCGTCGCCATTCCCCGGCTTCTTCACCGAGCCGACGCTTGTCATCAACGATATCGGCAGTCCCGCCTGGAGCGGCTACGCTGCCGGGCTCCATATGCCCGACCAGATCGTCGCCGTAAACCGCAGGCCTATGGACCGCCCGCAGGCGCTGGCCGAAGCCCTCCGCTCCCACCACCCAGGGGAAACCGTCCTGTTCCAGGCCCGCGACCCGGAGACGGGGGCCGTCCGCCAGGTCCCCCTTCGGCTGACCCCCCTCCCGTTCGGCGTTTTCCTGAACTTTTTCCTGGTCCCCTACGGAGTCGGCGTCCTGTACTGGGTCGTTGGCGGGTGGCTTCTGTTCCGACGGGGGCAGGAGGAGGCGGGCCAGGTGCTGGCCTTCTTCTGCCTGATGGTCGCGCTGGCCCTCGGCCTCTATTTTGACCTCTATACCACGCACTGGCTCTTTGCCCTCTGGGTTGTTGCCATCCCCTTTGCGGGGAGCGCCATCCTCCATCTGGCCTTCGCCTTTCCCCACCCGGCCCCGGCGCTGATCCGGCGCCCCTGGCTGCGGGCTCTCTTCTACCTGCCCGCCGCTCTCCTCGCCGCCGTCGGGCTGGCGACCACTCTGGATATGGCCCACCCCACCGCCTACTTTGGCCCCTGGATGTGGGGGCGAGGATGGGCCGGCTTCGGAGCCCTCGTCTTTATCGGGAGAATGGTCTACCACCGCATCGTCGCCCGCTCCCCCATCGTCCGCGCCCAGGCCTACATCATTCTGATCGGCGCCCTCCTCTCCTTCCTGCCGTTTCTGATCTGGATTCCGCTGGGATTCCGGGCGGGTTATCCCTTTCAACCGGCCCTTTACCTTCCGTCGTTCCTCCTTTTCCCCATCGCGATCGCTCTTGCTCTTTACCATCCCCGCGCCCTGAACGTGGACTGGGCCATTCGCAGCGCGGCGGCATACCTGTTGTTCACTGCTCTGGTGCTCGGCCTCTTCTCGCTGGCCTTCCTCTTCCTGGGACGCTGGCTCTTCCAGCCCGGGTTCCGCCTTTCCCCCCTGCTGCTGGCCGTGCTGGCCTTTCTGATCGTTCTGGCCGCGCCGCCTGTGCGCGCGCTGATCCAGCGGGCGGTGGATTACCTTCTCCTGGGGAGAAAAGTTCCGCCCGAGCGAGCCCTCCAGGCGTTTGCCGACCGAACCGCCACGGCCCATACGATAGATGACGTCGTCAACCGGTTGGGGGAGGTCCTGCAACAAAGCCTCGCTCCTTCCTTTGCGGTGCTCTACCTGCGGGAACCCCGTGCCGGCACGTTTGCGCCGCGCCCGATCATCGGCGTCCCGTCCTCCCTGCCCCCCTTTCCCCCCGATAGTCCCCTGGCCCGCCGCCTGCAGTCGGACCGCCGGGCCCTGTACCTGGACGTGGACGATTACCTTCCGGCCGACCTGGAAGCGGAAGAGGAACGGCTGACTGCCCTCGGCTCCGCCCTCTTCGTCCCGCTGAGCGGCTGGGGCTGGCTCGTTGTCGGCCCGACCCGGCTGGAGCGGTTCCGGGCACGGGACGTCTGGTTTCTGGAGGCGCTGGCCCCTCAGATCGTCGCCGCGCTGGAACGGGTCCAGCGGCTCCTGGAAACCGAGAAATGGGCCCAGCGGCTGGAGGGGCTGAACGAGGTCAGCAATCTCCTGACCTCCACGCTGGACCTGGATACCGTGCTTCACCTGACTGTCCAGCGGGCGGCCGACCTGCTCCAGGCGGAGGCCGCCTCCCTGCTCCTGAAGGACGAGGAGACCGGCGACCTGGTCTTCCGGGTTGCCGTGGGCGTGGAGGGGCTGGAGGGGAAACGACTCCCGGCGGGAACGGGGATCGCCGGATGGGTCGCGCGGGAGGGCCGGGCCGTTCGGGTGGAGAACGCCCCGCAGGATCCCCGGTGGTATCCGGAGATAGACCATCGCCACGCCTTTGCCACTCGCTCGCTCCTCTGTGTCCCGCTGAGCACCCACGGGCGGGTCATCGGCGTTCTGGAGGTCCTGAACCGCCGGGATGGCCAACCCTTTGACGAAGAGGACGAGCGGCTGCTGAGCGCCCTCGCCGCCCATGCCGCCAGCGCGATAGAGAACGCCCGCCTCTTCACGATGACCGACCAGGCACTGGCCGCGCGGGTGGAAGAACTGGCTGTGATGCAGCAGATAGACCGCGAACTGAACGCCACCCTGGACTACCGGCAGACCCTGGAAGTCGCGCTGGATTGGGCAATGCGGCGGACCGGGGCCGACATCGGGCTGATCGCTGTGATGGAAGAGGGAGAGGAGGGGCAATCGGGGCTTCGTCTCCTGATCGGCCGTGGCTATCCCGAGGAGACCCTCCACCTGTATCAGCGGACCCTCTGGCCGCTGGACCGGGGCATCGTGGGGCGGGTCGCCCGGACCGGCCAGCCCGAACTGACCCCCGATGTCCGGCAGGACCCCGACTACGTCGCGGTGGTAGAGGGGATGGTCGCCCAGATCACTGTCCCGATCCGGCGCGAAGACCGGACGGTCGGCATCATCGTCCTGGAGACCTCCCGCCCGGATCGGTTCACCCCAGAGGCGCTGGACTTCGTGGTCCGGCTGGCCGACCACGCAGCCATCGCGATAGAGAACGCCCGGCTGTTCGCCGCGGTGGAGGCCGCGAATCAGGCCAAGACGGAGTTCATCTCCTTCGTCTCCCACGAACTGAAGCAGCCGATGACGGCCATCAAGGGCTATACGGACCTGCTGGTGAAGGGGCTGGCGGGCGACCTGACGGAGATGCAGCGCTCCTTCCTGGACGTCATCCGGTCCAACGTCAACCGGATGGACACGATGGTGCAGGAACTGCTGGATATCTCGCGGATTGAGTCGGGACGATTGCGGCTGGAGATCGGCCGGGTATCGGTCCGGGAGGCGGTGGAGGAAGCCGTCCGGGCGCTGCGGCAGGAGATAGAGGCCAAACGGCAGACGCTGGAGGTGAACATAGACGACTCGTTGCCCCCCGTCGCTGCCGATCGGACCCGGCTGATTCAAATTCTGGCCAATCTGCTGAGCAACGCGTACAAGTATACACCGGAGGGGGGCCGTATCCGGGTGACGGTAGAACACGCGGATGGGTGTGTGCGTTTCTCCGTCGCCGACACCGGCATCGGGATCGCGCCGGAGGACCAGGCGCGGCTCTTCACCAAGTTCTTCCGGTCTCAGGACCCGGCCGTGCGGAGCGTGCCAGGGACGGGGCTGGGGCTGGCCATCACCAGGAATCTGGTGGAACTTCAGGGAGGGCAGATCTGGGTGGAGAGCCAGCCGGGCGTTGGAAGCACCTTCACGTTTACCCTCCCCATCCACCCGGAAGGGGATTGAGCAGGCAGTGATGCGCGGGCAGAGCGGGGAGCGCCAGAGCCGACGGCCTTTCCGGAGGCTGGATCAGCGAGCCCTGGAAAACCTGGCCCTGGTAGGGCTGGTGGCCTTCCATGGCGCCCTGATCCTCTACGAAGTCCTTTCGGGCAACACCTTCGCCTCGGTCGGAGCCGACCATATGGCCTTCTGGGGCGCGGGCCTGATCGCCCGTACCCGGGGCTTTGAACAGGCCTACGACCTGGCGACACTCCGGGAGGTTCAGGCCCCGTACATCCCCAGTCCCCCCGATCCTTCCTGGGTTTTCGTCCCCCTTCCAGTGGCCGTCCTGCCGGTCTTCCTGCTCCCTTTTATAGCCTTCTCGTTCTTCAGCCCGCCGATCAGCCTGAGCCTGTGGACGCTTCTGAACCTTCTGGGACTTTTCTTTTACCTGCGCGCCTGGGTCAGACGGGCCAACCCTGAGGCGCCCGCGGGACGTGCGGCTGCCCTGCTGATGGTCTCCTTCCCCGTCGTCACGACCCTTTTCTGGGGACAGGTCAACGGGGCGCTGGCGCTCTTTGCGGGGGAGTTCCTGCGGGCGATGCGAGAAGAGCGCCCCCTCCGGGCCGGGCTCTGGCTGGGGGGACTCTGGCTGAAGCCCCAGACGCTCCCCCTGCTGCTTCCTGCCCTTCTGATCCAGCGGCAGGGCTGGGCGCTGGCCGGGTTCGGGATCGCGTCGCTTTTCCTCTGGGGGGCTTCCTGGCTGCTGGCGGGCCCACGGACACTGCTGCGCCTTCTCTCCCTCTGGCTGGCCTTCGCCGAGGGCCTGCCGACCAACATCCCCGAGAACATGGTCAACTGGCGCATGCTGGGCCTGCGGCTGGCGGAGTTCCTCCCCCCGGCCTGGGCGTGGGGAGTTGCCGGAACCGGCCTGGCACTGACGGCCGCCGCGGCTCTCTGGCTCTGGCGGCGACCCATCCGCCCGTCGGCCCCGGAGTTTCCGGTGGCCCTGCTGGGAACGCTGGCCGCAACCTGTGCAGTCGCCTGGCACTCCCATCTCCATCAGACGCTCCTCTACCTGCCGGTCATAGCCTTCCTGCTTATCCGTCGGGATGGGCCGCCGGGAGCCCTTGCCGCTTTGCTGGTGCTGGATCCCCTCTCCCTCCTGGGAGGCGCCCTGGTCGTTCTGCTGATCCAAACAGGCACCCTTCCCGCCATCGCTCGGCCGGACGGCGTGGTGACCAGCGTCGCCGGGTTGGGGCTGAACCTCTACTTCCTGGGGTGGGCCCTCCGGCGGCTGGAGTGGGGTGGGATGCTCACACGGGGGCACGGAGGCACGGTGGGATGCTCACACGGAGGCACGGGGGCACGGTGGGATGCTCACACGGAGGCACGGAGGCACGGAGGCACGGTGGGATGCTCACACGGAGGCACGGAGGCACGGAGGCACGGTGGGATGCTCACACGGGGGCACGGGGGCACGGTGGGATG
>DAOUBO010000465.1:0-2153 GCA_034432695.1 Anaerolineae bacterium
CCATCACGACGGTGATCCCCCGCTCCCAGTTCAGCCGCTGGAGAATCGCCATCACCTCCCGCCCGGCCCTGCTATCCAGGTTCCCCGTCGGCTCATCGGCCAGGATGAGGGACGGGCCCGTCACCAGCGCCCGCGCGATGGCCACCCGCTGCTGCTCCCCGCCCGAGAGTTCCGTCGGCGTGTGGTGCAGCCGGTCGCCCAGCCCCACCGCCTCCAGCGCCTCCCGCGCCCGCCGCAACCGCTCTGCCCGCCCCACCCCGGCGTAGATGAGCGGCAGCGCGGCGTTCTCCAGCGCCGTCGTCCGGGGCAACAGGTTGAAGGTCTGAAAGACGAAGCCAATGCGCCGGTTGCGGATGGCCGCCAGTTCGTCGTCGCTCAGGCGGCCCACCTCCTGCCCGTCCAGCCAGTAGGTGCCGGAGGTGGGCTGGTCCAGGCAGCCGATGATGTTCATCAGCGTGGACTTGCCGGAGCCGGAGGGGCCCATAATGGCGACCATCTCGCCGGGGCGGACGGCCAGGGAGACGCCCCGCAGCGCGGGCACCTCCACCGTCCCCATCCGGTAGATTTTCACGACTTTCTCCAGGCGAACGACGGGCTCCTGCGGCGATACCATCCTACCGTCCTCCGAACGGGAACCCGAATCGGGCCTCCGCACTGCTGTTCTGAGGCAGAACCAGGACATCCCCCTCGCTCAGGCCGCTCAGGACCTGGCTGTAGCCCTCGTAGCGGATGCCCAGACGGACGTCCACCCGCTCCAGGCCGCCGTTCGCCGTCCGGCGGTAGACGTAGGGCTGACCCGTCGTCTGGTCAACCCGGACGATCCAGTTGGGAATGAGCAGCTGGTCCCGCAGTTCCTCCACCTGGACGGTCACGTTGGCCGACATTCCCACCCGCAGGGGGGCATCCGTGGGGTCCAGGAGGATCACAACGGGATAGGCTACCGCACCCTCCACCAGCGTCGCGGCAGGGCCGATGCGCTCTACGTGCCCGGTGAGGGTGATCTCGGGGAGCGCGTCCAGGGTTACCTCGGCCGGGAGTCCGGTCCGGAGCCGGGCGACGTCCATCTCGTCCACGTTAACCGTTATCTGGAAGGCGGAAAGGTCCACCAGCAAAACTGCCGGGCGGCCTGTGGGGGCCATCTCCCCCGCGGTGACGTTGACCTCGGCGACGACACCGTCAAAGGGAGCCTTCAGAACGGCTTTCTCCAGGTTGCGCCGGGCCGCCTCCAGCGCTGCGCGGGCCTGCTCCACCGCCGCCTCGGCGGCCACCAGTTCTTCTTCTGTGGGGCCGCTCATCGTCCGCTCCAGCTGGGCTTTTGCGCTCTCCACGCTGGCCCACGCCGCCGCCAGTTCCTCTGGAGATGGGCCCTTCACCGTCCGATCGTAGTTGGCTTTAGCGATCTCGTAATCCAGGGTCGCGTTCTCCAGGTTCAGGGACTGGGGAAGCGCCCCGATGTCGGGCCGCCAGGAGACGGGCTCGTAGGCGGCCCGGGCCCGGTTGAGCATCACCTCCGCCTTCTTCAGGTTGGCCTCTGCGACGGCTATGTCCTCCGGAGAGGGCGTGTTCTTCAGGCGCAGGTACTGGGCCAGCGCGTTCCGGTAGGCAGCCTCAGCGGCCTTGACCGTCTCCGGACGGGGTGGCGCTTTCAACTGGGCGAGCCGGGCTTCGGCTGAACGAAGAGAGGCCTCCGCCTGCCGGACGCTCAGTTCCAGATCGGTGGTATCCAGCCGGGCCAGGACCTGCCCGGCCCTGACCTCGTCCCCGATATCCACCAGAACCTCGGTCACCAGGCCCGGGGTGCCAAAGGTCAGGGCGACCTGACGGGCTGGCTCAATCCGCCCACTGGCGTTCACCACAACCTGGAGCGTCCCCCGCTCCACGACGGCGGTCCGTTCCACCGCGCCTGCGCTGCGGGCCGTGCTCTGCCGCCAGAACCAGAGGCCCCCCAGAGCCACGGCCAAAAGGACGATCCCGGCTATCCACCACCATCTGCGACGGGTTCTCATTCCACCTCCGAATCGTGGCAATTTGAAAACCACTCTGGCTGGCTACCGGACGCTTCACCTGACCTTCCTGGACAGCCGGGCGTCGCAGCCAGCCCACCGCAATACAGCCGTAGGTCGGATTGGCAATTCGACTTAAGGCTGGATTTG
>DAOUBO010000466.1:0-2810 GCA_034432695.1 Anaerolineae bacterium
ATCCGGCCCGCCTATGCCCGCCCCGCGCCGCTGACGATGGCGGAGGTGGCGGAGCGGATCTCCCACCGGGCGGACGTCCGCTTCGGCGAGAACATCACGCTGCTGGGCTACCGGGTGAAGGCGGAGGAGGTCCGCCCGGGCCAGACCCTTCCAGTTACCCTCTGCTGGCGGGCCGACGGCCCGGTGGGGGCCGACTACTTCGTCTCCCTCACGCTGGAGACGGCGGAGGGGCTGACAGCGGGGCAGAAGGTTACTCACCCCGGCCTGGGGACCTTCCCCACGTCCCTCTGGCCCCCGGGGGTGGCCTTCTGCGACCGTTACCCCGTGCCGGTGCGGGATACCGTCCCGAAGACGACGGTGGGCACGCTGGCGGTGGGCCTGACGACTTTCACAGAACGGCTCCCGGTGTATAATAATAAGGACGGGCGGCTGGGGGACACGTTCCGTTTTCCCGGCCCGCGCGTGGAAGTGCCGGATTCCGGCCCGGTCCTGGACTACCGCTGGGGGCACGAGGTTGCGCTGGTCGGATACCGGCTGGAGCGGGCGGTCCTGGCGCCGGGGGAGGAACTGGACCTGACCCTCTACTGGCGGGCGTTGAGGCCGCCGGCCGGCCCCCGCTCGGTCACGGTGCAGGTCCTGCGGGAGGGGGGGTACAAGATTGCCCAGACCGACCTGCCGCTGGACCTGGAGCCGGGGGAGGTCTGGGCCGACCACCGGCGGATGGCCCTGGCTCCGGATGCCCCACCGGGGGTGTACGAAATCGGCGTCGCCGTCTACGACCCGACCAGTGGGAGCGGCGCTCTCCCGGTATATCGGGGAGATTCACCTCTTCCCGCCGGTGGATTGCTACCGCTGTGGGAAGTCCGGGTGGGCGACGGATGATAGACGACGGACGACAGACGATAGACGACAGACGACAGACGACGGACGACAGAGGAGGACAGGATAAGCACAACTTTGGGTGAACTTTCGGCGGAGCAGATGGAGCGCCTGATTGAGCGCGCGGTAGATCGGCGATTGCAGGTCTGGCTGGATCAGGTGCTGGACGCCCTGAGCGCTCTGGGGGAGGAAGAGACATCCGAACTGCGGCCTGAATTTGCCGAAGCCCTGCGGCGGTCTATCGCCCTGGCGCAAAGAGGTGAGGGGGTGGATCTGCGTACCTTTCGCGAGCAGGTTGGCCGATGACACCCTTTTTTGTCACAGCAGGACATCCTGCGGCTGGATGCAGCCGTCCAGGCGCGCATTCTGGATAAACTGGAATGGAGGAGATAACGCCGAATGGATTCGGCACCAGCCGTTGAAGGGATCGGAATGGCATGGTTGCTTCAAGTATCGGGTGGGGGACTATCGGATTATCTATCAGTTGGATCCAACGGGTAAGCAGCGGATAGTTCTGAAGGTTGGACACCGACGTGAGGTATATGGATGATGGCCGATGATCTGACTCCCCGACAGCAGATGATTCTGGAACTGGTGGTCCGGGAGTTCGTCCAGACGGGGGCGCCGGTGGCCTCCCGGACGCTGGTGGAGAAGTACGGGCTGGACGTGAGCCCGGCGACGGTGCGCAACGAGATGGCGCGCCTGGAGGAGTTGGGGTATTTGATGCAGCCCCACACCTCCGCCGGGCGCCAGCCGACCCACGAGGGGTACCGGTACTTCGTGGAGCGGTTGCTCCGGGAAGCGGAGTTGCCCCCGGAGGAGCGGAGAACCATCGCCCATCAGTTCCAGCAGGTTCAGACCGATGTTGAGGAATGGATGCCGCTGGCGGCATCGGTGCTGGCCCGCACGGCCCGGGGCGCCGCGCTGGTCACTGCGCCGCAGGCGGCCCAGCCTCGCTACCGCCACCTGCAACTCATCTCCGTCCAGGGCCGCCTGGTCCTGCTGGTTCTGGTCCTGCAGGGCGGCGTGGTCAAACAGCAAATGTTGACCTTCCCGGAGCCGCTCCCTCAGCCGGTGCTCGCCGAGGCGGCGGATCGGCCCAACCAGCTCTGCGCTGGCCTCACCGCCGACGAGATTGAGCCCCGCATCGGGAGCCTGCCGCTTCTGGAGGCGGACGTCGCCCGGCTGGTGGTGGAGATGATGCGCCGGGCTTCCGGAACCCCGGAGGAGATCTACCACAACGGCCTGGCCGAACTTCTTCAGGAGCCGGAGTTCCAGGACCCACCCCATGCCCATGGCATCCTGCGGGTCATAGAGGAGCGAAGTTACCTGGAGGCCGTCCTGGCCTACGCGCTCGGGTCCTCCGTGGGGAGCGTCCGGGTGATGATCGGCGGGGAGGGCCGGTTTGACGAACTCCAGGCCTGCAGCCTGGTCCTCAGCCGCTACGGCATCGCCGGTCTGGCTACGGGCGCGCTGGGCGTCCTGGGACCCACCCGGATGCTCTATGGGCGGGCCATCTCGGCCGTCCGCTTCGTCTCCGGCATCCTCTCCAAACTGGTCTACGACGTCTTCGTGGCTGGCGCGGAGCCACTGCCGTCCATCGGGCCCGGCGCGTTCTCCGCGCTACCCCGGGAGGCCGTCACCTGCCCCGAAGGAAACGAGGGGCACGAGTAAGAATCTGGCCCTTTGGGAACTGGACTTTGGACAAACTGAAAGGGCCAGGGAGAGCGCCTTACCCATGCTACATATGCGGGCTTTATCCATTTGCCGATGCCCATATAATGGGTGGCCCGTAGGCCGAAATGAAATTTCGGCTTACATCCCGGTGGTTTATCCAAATATGGGTGGCCCGTAGGCCGAAATGAAATTTCGGCCTACATCCGGCG
Organism: Anaerolineae bacterium; assembly: GCA_034432695.1. Taxonomy (GTDB): domain Bacteria; phylum Chloroflexota; class Anaerolineae; order B4-G1; family DUEL01; genus SpSt-77. The sequence continues at coordinate 2,766 of DAOUBO010000466.1, forward strand.
GTTTATCCAAAGTCCAGTTGGGAACCCGCGTGGCCTTTCGCCCAA
>DAOUBO010000467.1:0-2214 GCA_034432695.1 Anaerolineae bacterium
GGCGACGGGGGCGCGGCGGCCAGGCCCCCTCCACTACGAGCCCGGGCGGGTCCGCTCCCGCCACGCGCTGGAGGTCGTGGTGGAGGACTTCACCCCTGAGGAGATCGCGGCCCACGTCCAGAAGCCCCTGCGGGGCCTGCGGCTGGCGGCCTACTACGGCTGCGTCACCGTCCGCCCGGCGGGCCACGACAACCCCGAGTACCCCACCCGCATGGAGCGGCTTCTGCAGGCCCTGGGCGCGACGGTGGTGGACTACACCCTGCGGGCCAACTGCTGCGGCGGCCACATGACCCAACTGGACGCCGATACCGCCTACCGGATGATCTACTACCTCCTCTCCAACGCGGCCCGGCTGGACGTGGACGCGCTGGTGGTGGCCTGCCCGATGTGTCAACTGAACCTGGACGCCTACCAGGGCCAGGTCAACGCCCATTTCGGCAGCGATTTCCGTATCCCCGTCCTCTACTTCACCCAGATGATGGGCCTGGCCTTCGGGATAGAGCCGGAGCGGCTGGGCTTCGGCCAGGAGATCGTCTCGGCGGAGCGGGTGCTGGAGAAGTGGCGCAACCCGCCGCCGGAGGAGGCGGCAGAGCGCAAACCGCGCCGGAAGGAAACCGGCCTGCCGATGCCGGAGCCGTTGATTGCAGGACGCGGATGAACGCGGAAAGATGCGAGGTTCGCGTTGCGCCCTGCGCCGGGCGCGACTATAATGGCTACAAACTGGTACACATTTGGTCCCACGATCCAGCGGGAGGCCGCCGTGACGATTATCGGTGTGCGGGAACTGAGAGAACAGACAACCCGGATTCTCCGGCGCGTACGGGAAGAGAAGGCCGAATACATCATCACCTACCAGGGACGGCCGGTTGCCGTTCTTCTGCCGGTGGACACCATGCAGGCAGAGACTGCGATGAAGGAGGCAGAGCGGCGAACCATATCCGGTGGATGGACGGCCTACGCCCGTCTCGCGGAGGAGATCCGCCGCGCCTGGCCCTCCGACCAATCTTCCCAGACCGTGCTGGATGAGGTCCGGCGATGAACTTTGTCCTGGATGCCAGCGTCCACCTCAACGCGTTGAACTCAGCCGAGGCGGGATCAGCGGAGAGCCAGGCACTCATAGAGCGCCTCTTCAGGAAACCGTGGCCTGTCATCTCCCCGACGCTACTCCTGGTGGAGGTCGCGGCTGCTGTGGCGCGGGTTTTCAACGACGCCGGGCGAGGGATGGCCATTGCCCAGGCCCTTCGCGGCCTGCCGGGTCAAATTTGGGTCCCGCTGGACGAGGAGATAGCAGTAGAGGCAGCCCCACTGGCAGGGGGACGCCGCCTTCCGGGGGCGGGCGGGTTTTGTGGGGGGGTCCCCCGCCGCTACGGCGCCGTTCTGGTCACTCTGGACCGGCAACAACGAGAGCGGTTGTCCGATGTTCTCCCTGTCCTCACCTCTGCTGAGGCCCTGGCACGCCTGGAAACAGGCGAAGAAGGCGGGTAAACGGTAGCCACTGGAGGGAAAATGCGCGCACATCTGCGCCGTTCAAGGAGGTGCGCATGAAGATCGGCGTCTATATCTGCCACTGCGGGTCCAACATCGCTGGAGTGGTGGACGTGGCGGAGGTGGCCCGCTGGGCCGCCACCCTCCCCGACGTCGCCATCGCCCGCGACTACCGCTTTATGTGCTCCAGCCTGGGCCAGGAACTGATCCAGAAAGACATCCGGGAACTGGGCCTGGACCGGGTGGTGGTGGCGTCCTGTACCCCCCGGATGCACGAGACGACCTTCCAGCGGGCGGTCGCCGGGGCCGGCCTCAACCCCTACTACTTTGAGATGGCCAACATCCGGGAGCAGTGCTCCTGGGTCCACGATGACCCTGCCGTCGCCACCCAGAAGGCCAAAGCCCTGGTGGAGGCCGCCGTGATGCGGGTGCGCTACCACCAGCCCCTCTTCGCCTCCCGGGTCCGCATCAACCCCGCCACCCTCGTCGTCGGCGGGGGCATCGCCGGCATCCAGGCCGCGCTGGACCTGGCCAACGCCGGATACCCCGTCTACCTGGTGGAGCGGGAGCCGTCCATCGGTGGGCGGATGGCCCAACTGGACGAGACCTTCCCCACGCTGGACTGCAGTGCCTGAATCCTCGGCCCCAAGATGATGGATGCCGGTCGGCATCCCAACATCACCCTGCTCACCTACAGCGAGGTGGAGGCGGTCTCCGGCTACGTGGGCA
>DAOUBO010000468.1:0-1788 GCA_034432695.1 Anaerolineae bacterium
TGCGGGCCCGGCTGGAGGAGAGCGCGCGGGCCCTCGCCGCCGACTTCTCCTGGGACCGCATCGCCCGCCGGACCGCGGCATTTCTGGAACGGTGGGTCTGCAGCGCAAGTAGATCTTGCGCTACGACCTGCCAGAATCCACCCTGTGCGAAGGAGCACTCGGGATGAGAGGGATGGCCAGGCGGATGGTAGACGCCGCTTGCCGATGGCGCATCGGCCTGCTGGTCGGCGCCTTTCTGGCTCTGGGTGTGGCCTATGGCCTGACCATCCCGCCCTTTGAATCTCCGGACGAACCCTTTCACCTCAACACCATTCGCTACATTGCTGTTCACCGGGCCCTGCCGCCCCGGCGGATGCCCGAACGCCGACTGATGACCGGCGCGGACGTGGCCCGATCGCTGGAATATGCCGAGGATCGGGTCTTCTATGCCCCTCCCCTCTACTACGCGCTGGGTGCCCTGCTCACCTCCTGGGCCGACATGCGCGACCTGCCCGGCCTTCTGGTACCCAACCCCAACTGGGCGCTCGGCTGGGCGCCCAGTCCGGGCCCGGATCCCCGGAATAAAAACTTTTACACTCGCCTTATCTGGGGCTTTGAGGGCGATACAGTCCGGGCCCTGTATCTTTTGCGTCTGCTATCGCTGGGGTTCGGAGTCGTTACTGTCCTCTCCACCCATGCGCTGGCCCGTCACCTCTGGCCGGACCATCCCATGCTGGCCCTGGGGGCAGCGGCTATCGTGGCTCTGAACCCCCAGTTCATCGCCCTCTCCGCCGGGGTAACGAACGACACCCTGCTGATCGCGCTCTGCACCCTGTTTTTCGCCCATCTTCTGCCCGACATCCGGGGCGGCGCGGGCCGTCGGTGGGCCGTTCTGGGCGGGATAGCCGGGCTGGCCCTGCTGACCAAACAGAGCGGGCTGTTGCTGCTGCCGGTGGGGGGGCTGGCGGCCCTCCTGGAGCCCTTCCCCTGGAAGCGGCGCCTCCGGGATGCCGGCCTCTTCCTGACGGTTGCGCTGGCGACCGGCCTCTGGTGGTACGCCCGAGGGGCCGTTCTCTACGGCGATCCGCTGGGGTTTGGGCCGCACTTTGCCGGACAAATCCCGCTGCCCCGCTTCGGCCCGCAAGAAATCCGGACGGCGTTCCAGACGTACTGGGCGGCCTTCGGGTGGGGGCTGATTCTGGTGGATCCGCCGGTCTATTGGGGCGTCGTGGTGCTGCTGGGGGCAGGTCTGATCGGATTGCTCTTCGCCTTTCGCCCCGGCGGTCCCGGCTGGCGATTGCCCCGCGCGACCCGATATGGGCTTTTCCTGCTGGCGCTGGCCTCTGGCCTGAACGCGGCCGCGCTGGTGCGGTGGGCCAGGGCCACGGGCGCTCCCTACGGCCGGTTACTCTTCCCCACCATCGCACCGGTGGCCGTCCTCACCGCCTACGGGCTGGCCGGGTACGCCCGCTGGAGAAGCGCCCGCTGGATACTGGGGGCAGTTGCCCTATCTGCCCTCCCCCTCAACGCCCTGATTCCCTGCCGGTACATCCGCCCTGCCTTCACCCTGGCCCGTCCTGTACAGACAGTCCCGGCCGACACTCAACCTGCAGACGTAGCCTTCCAGAACGGCCTGCGACTCCTCGGCTACGAGATTTCCCGGGATCCGTTGAGGACGGGAAGCGAGATATCACTGGCCCTTTACTGGCATGCACCGACGTCCATCAGAGAACGGTACCGGATATGGGTGCAGTTGGGCCCGCAGGACCCCACCCGGTATGTAGCAGGAGAGGACACCTGGCTGGGCAG
>DAOUBO010000469.1:0-1597 GCA_034432695.1 Anaerolineae bacterium
CCCCCCCCCCCCCCCCCCCTCCCCCCCCCGGCCCCCGCCGCTCCAGCCGGGCGATTCGTTCCTCCAGTTCCAGATAACGGTGGCTGATCTCCTCCAGCGCGCTCGCCGCCGGGTCGGTGATCCGGTGGTGCTCCAGCGCCGTCTCCGGGCGGGCGCCGTTGCCCAGCCGGGCCACGTGCGCGGGCACCCCCACCACCGTCGCGTGCGCCGGCACCGACCGCACCACCACCGACCCCGCCCCGACCCGGGCATGCTCCCCCACCGTGATGGGCCCCAGCAGGATGGCCCCCGCGCCAATGACCACCCCGTTACAGACTGTGGGATGCCGCTTCGTCTTCTGGCGGCTGGTCCCGCCCAGCACCACCCCCTGGTAGAGGATCACGTCGTCCCCCACCTCCGCCGTCTCGCCGATGACGACGCCCATCCCGTGGTCAATGAAGACCCGTCGGCCGATGCGCGCGCCGGGATGAATCTCCACCCCGGTCAGCGCCCGGTTCAGGTGGGAGACCAGGCGGGCCAGCAGGTAGCGACGCCTCTGCCAGAGAAAGTGGGCCAGGCGGTGCAGCCACAGCGCATGCACCCCCGGATAGCAGAGGACGACCTCCCAGGCCGACCGGGCCGCCGGGTCGTTCTCCAGCGCGGCCTGCACATCCTCCCGAAGCCGCTCCACGATGCGACGGATTCCCTCAGGCACCCACGTATTTCGCATAGACTCCTCTGGCCTCCGCCTCACTCGTCGCGCCCTTCACCAGGGCCCGACCGTCGGTGAAGAGGGTGATTTCGTAGGGCTCGGCCCGAAACCGGAGCAGGTACTCGTTCTGGAAGACCTCCCCGACCCGCCGCAGGCGCTCGGCCAGCCGCTCCAGCGGGATGTGACCGTCGCCAGATGGGGTGATCTGGAATGCCCCTTCCCCGCAGAGTTCCACCACCCGGTCGGCCTCCCGCGCGGTCAGAAAGTCAAACCGGCCCTCGTCGCAGGCCGGACACCGGCGCTCCCCCTTGCGGAGCGAAAGGACCTCCCACACTCCTTCCCAGACGTCCACGAAAATCAGCGGCGGGTCTGGCTCCGCCTGCCCTGTGAGGACTTTCAGCGCCTGGACCCCCTCCAGCGAGGCGACGACGTTCACCGCCGCACCCAGGACGCCGACGGTATCGCAGGTGGGCGTCGCTCCCGGCGGCGGCTTCTTCGCCAGCATACACCGGAAGCAGGCCGTCCGGCCCGGCAGGAAGGTCGTCGTCATCCCCCAGGTGGCGACGACCGCGCCGTAGACCCAGGGCCGGCGGTGTTTGACGCAGACGTCGTTGACCAGGTAGCGGGTCTCAAAGTTATCCGTCCCGTCCACCACCAGGTCCACCCCGTCCAGCAGCCGCTCCGCGTTGCGGGGGGCCAGGTCGGCCACCACCGGCTCCACCTGGACTTCGGAGTTGATGCGGGCCAGTTTCTGCGCCGCCGCGACCGCCTTGGGCAGGGCCGCCGCGACGTCCGCCTCGTCAAAGAGGACCTGCCGCTGCAGGTTGTGCAGTTCCACCACGTCCCGGTCAACCAGGCGCAGGTAGCCGACGCCGGCGCGGGCCCGCCCCTCGGCGATGACGGGGG
>DAOUBO010000470.1:0-2027 GCA_034432695.1 Anaerolineae bacterium
GTCAGCCCATCGTGTTCACCCTCGGCCAGTGGCAGGCGGCCGATTCCCCTTTCCTGCGGGAAGTCCGCCAGACCGGAAAGGAAGTGTACACAATGGACGCCGAAAGCCTGAACTATCGGACGGCCCAGAACCTCTATTTTCTGGCCGCGGAGTATCTGCAGGTCGCCGAGCGTCTTCTGGAGACCGGTCAGCAGCGGGTAGCGATTGACGTGGCTTATAACGCCGCCGAATTATGTGCCAAAGCCTTTCTGGTCGGTAAGGTGGAGCGCACACCCTCCCGCCACGGGAGCATCGTCCAGAAATTCGGTGAAATCTACATTCTGCGGGACCAGCGCTTCCCGCCCGACCTGGGACACCGCCTCCACCGGGCCCTGAAGTACCGGCACGACGCCCGCTACGTCTACGAGGCCCTCATCACCGTAGAGATGGCCCGGGAAGTGCTGGCGCTCGCCCGCGAATTGCATGAATCGCTACGTCAGTACCTTCTGGAGGCTGCCGATGAACAAAAAGACCGTCCGTGATGTGGACGTCTCCGGCAAGCGGGTGCTGATGCGGGTGGACTTCAACGTCCCGGTCAAAGAGGGCCGGGTGACCGACGACACCCGCATCCGCGCCTCTCTGCCGACGATTCAGTACCTGCTGGGGCACGGCGCCGCCGTCATCCTGATGTCCCACCTGGGTCGGCCCAAAGGGAAGCCCAACCCTGAATACTCCCTGGCCCCCGTGGCGGCGCGCCTTTCGGAACTCCTGGGCCGCCCGGTCCGCAAACTGGATGACTGCGTCGGGCCGGAGGTGGAGGCGGCCTGCGCGGCCCTGCAGCCGGGCGACGTGGTTCTGCTGGAGAACCTCCGCTTCCACCCGGAGGAGGAGGCCAACGACCCGGCCTTCGCCGCGCAACTGGCGGCCCTGGGCGACCTCTATGTCAACGATGCCTTCGGGACAGCCCACCGGGCCCACGCGTCCACCGAGGGGGTGGCGCGCGTCGTCCGGGAGCGGGGCGGCGAGGCGGTCGCGGGCTTCCTGATGGAGAAGGAACTGGAGTTCCTGGGTCGGGCCGTAGAGGAGCCGGAGCGGCCCTTCGTCGCCATCCTGGGCGGGGCCAAAATCTCCGACAAAATCGGCGTGATAGAGCGGCTGCTGGAGAAATGCGACCGGCTGCTCATCGGCGGCGGAATGGCCAATACCTTCTTCAAGGCTATGGGCTTTGAGATGGGAGACTCGCTGGTGGAAGCGGAGGCGGTGGAGACGGCCCGGTCGCTTCTGGAGCGGGGCAAAAGCCGCCTGGTCCTTCCGGTAGACGTGGTGATCGCCGACGCCTTTGACAACGACGCGCAGACCCGCGTCGTGGCTCCCAACGAGGTGCCGCCGGGCTGGCGGGTGCTGGACGTGGGGCCCAAGACCCTTTCCACCTTTGAATCCGCGCTGAGCGGCGCACGCACCGTCCTCTGGAACGGCCCGCTGGGCGTCTTTGAGATGCCCCGCTTCGCCGAAGGGACCTTCGCCCTGGCCCGAATTCTGGCAGACCTGGACGCGATCAAAATCGTCGGCGGCGGCGATTCGGCCGCGGCCGTCCAGAAGAGCGGCTTTGCCGACCGCTTCACCCACATCTCCACCGGCGGCGGCGCCAGCCTGGAGTTTCTGGAAGGGCGGGTGCTCCCCGGCGTGGCCGTGCTGAGCGACCGGTGAGATTCCACCAGCCTCCTGCTTCGCGCAACCGTTCGTGGGACAGGTCCGGGCCCTGCGCCGGCCCCCCCCCGGCCGCACCCGCATCCCGGTCCAGCGGGCCACTGCCCGCCTGCGCCAGATGCAGGAGGACCACCCCCTCAGCGGCAATGCGCGCGGGCCGGGCCTCTTCATCGGCATGGAACTGGTGGAGGACCTGGAGACGAAGGCCCCGGCCACGGAGCGGGCCACTGCGCTGGTGGAAATGGCGGGGGAAACGGCCTGCCGCACCCCCTTATATGATACCGCAGGGCAACTGCGAGCAGTTGCCCTACTCCCTTATATCCGGGGGTGGCGGCCGAGGC
>DAOUBO010000471.1:0-5361 GCA_034432695.1 Anaerolineae bacterium
TTTCGGCCTACAGGCCACCCATATTTGGATAAACCGCCGGATGTAAGCCGAAATTTCATTTCGGCCTACAGGCCACCCATATTTGGATAAACCGCCGGATGTAAGCCGAAATTTCATTTCGGCCTACGGGCCACCCATATATATGGGCATCGGCAAATGGATAAAGCCCACATATGCAGCACAGGTAAAGCGCTCTCTCCGGCCTTTTCAGTTTGTCCAAAGTCCAGTTTTGCCCCGTCGGGGGGCGGATCAGGGAAGTTATCTAATGATAACACATGTCGGGGAAAAATTCAAGGCTTGTTTATAGCCTGAATATGGTCGGGCGGGGAAAACGGGGCTAACGCTGATACCGGCAGACGCTCACCCGCGTGAAATGGGCCTCGTCCGTCCGGACAAAGTGGGCATCCAGCCAGTTCTGCACCAGGTTGCGTTCGTCCCACATCTCCGCTTCAGAGAGGACGAGCCAGACCGTCCGGGCCGCGCCGACCCGCTGGTCCATCCATAGGCTGGCCATTTCGGGGGTCAGAAGATAAGCACCGTCGGGGCTGCGGTGATTGGTATAGAGGCCCTCCATCCACCGGTACTCGGAAGGGCCGAAGTAGTAGTCAAAGGTGTACCGGATGTGGGGGATCTGGAAGACCAGGAGGTCCTCGGGACGGTATCGGGCCTCCACGTAGCGGGCCGCCGCCCGAAGGTCGGACTTAATGGGCAGCGTGGCCTGGGCGTAGAGGTTGGCCCCGAAGATCCCGAGAGCCGCCACGATCCACACCCCGGCCAGGGCGCGAAATCGGGCTGACAGCCGCGCGATGGCCGCCCATCCCGCGCCGGCCAGCAGGTAGAAGGCCGGAGCGCACCAGATGAGATATCGGTCGGTGAAGAGGGGCTGGCGAAGAGAGACCAGCCAGATGCCCAGCAGGGGAAGCGCGAGCCACAGCAGGAGCATTCCCACCGGACGTCGCTCCCCGCGCTCCCAGAGAAGGACCAGTCCCCCCGCCGCGGCGGCCCCGACCAGGAGCGCCCCCCAGGGCCATCCCCAACCGGCAACGCCCGTGCTCCAGCCATTGAGGAGGATGAGGGCCATCTCCCCCAGGGAGTGGTGCGGGAAGCCCGTCTCCCGGCGGGCCCAGGCGGAGGGGACCTGCCAGAGGGCCAGGGGCAGATAGGGGAGGGTGAGCAGCGCCAGCGCGATAAGCGCGCCGCGCCAATGGGCCCTCCATCGTGGCCACGCGAGCGCCAGCCAGAGCGCCTCCACGGGGATCAGAAGGGCCCCCCAGATGTGGGTGTACAGCAGCAGGGAGGTCGCCACCACCTGGACCGCCCACCAGCGGCCTCCTGCCTCCATCGCTCGCAGGAGTCCATAGAGAGCCGCCAGCGCCAGGGCCGGGACCAGGGTGTACATTTTGACCTCCTGGCTATACCAGACCAGGTAAGGGGAGAAGGCCAGAAGGGCAGCAGCAAGGGCCCCGGCGCGCGCTCCCGGGAGCCGCGCGCCCAGGACAAAGAGCAGGGGAACGCAGAGAACTCCCAGCAGAAGGGAGAAATATCGCGTCGCGTATTCGCTCAGACCAGCAAGTTCAAGCCAGCCGCGCAGCAGGAAGTAGTACAGGGGGCCGTTCTGCCGAATGATGCCGGCCAGCAGGGCCCGAATCTGTTCCCCCGCGGGTGCTGCCGGGTTCCAGGAGATCGGGGGTGGAGGACAGGCGAAGGGGAGCGAAAGCCCCCGTCCCGGAGAAAAGATGAGCCGCAGCAGTTGGGGAAACTCACAGGCATAGCAGAGGGCGTCCACCTCATCCCGCCAGAACGACTGGTTGGTCAGCGAGGCGGCCCGTATCCCGAAGGCAAGGAGAACCAGGCCGCCGATGAGCACGAGATAAAGGGACACTCGTCGCTCTTTGGGCATCCGCGTCTCCACGATAGGCCTCTCACCGCCGGGCGGCGGCCCAGGCACAGAGGTAGGCCAGCGTACCGGCTCCCAGGGGGACACGGAACCCCCACGAGAGGGCCAGGATGGCCGCGCCCACCGACGCGACGACAGAGAGCGCGCCGTTCACCCCCCATGCCCAGGGCACCAGGGCAGGGAAGCGGACCTGAAGGGCACCGACCATCCGCGGGAAGGGCATTCCCATCAGGAACCCCAGAGGGGCCAGCCCCAGGACCGTCAGGAGAACGCGCGCCCCGAAGGGCCAGCCCAGGGGCAGGCCGGAGAGGGCGTCCAGTCCCACATTGTAGAGCACCAGCAGCGCCAGCAGGGGGCCCATCACCCACGGGAGAGGAACGCGGGCCGAAACCCAGCTTCCCAGGCCTGAGAAGAGGAGCAGGACACCCAGCACGCCGGCCATCGCATAGGCAGGATGTCCCAGGAAGAGGATAAACCGCTGCAGCAGGGGGATCTCCACCAGCATAAAAGCCAGTCCCAGAAAACCAAAGGGGAGGAGACGCCCGGCCCGGAAGGAGGCGAGGCTCAGGCGGGCCAGGGGGAGAAGGATCAGCAGGCCGGCCATCCCCCCGGCGATCCCCAAAAGGCCCAGCAGGACCAGATACCCGGCCCCCCCGAAAGGCTGCCAGATATGGCCGGTCATCGCCAGGACCTGGGGTAACTGGGCCCAGCGGAAGAAATGGCCGAAGAAGGGCCGGTCGTCCGTCGGTGGAGAGACGTCAAAGGGGTATGTTTCCAGCCAGCGGCCGCGGTCGGGAGCGGCCAGCAGCCCGGTGAAGGCCAGATAGTGCTCCGGGGTCGGCATAACGTTGAACCGGTTCGCCTCCTCAGGGCGGATGTCGGGAGCGTAGACCAGGTCCAAAGCGCGCGCGGCGGCGAAGGACCGGATTTCCTCCAGTTCCGCGGCGGTGAAGGGGCCGCGGCGGGCGAGGATGAGCACCTGGTTGTAACTCCGCAGGGCGACCAGGGAGCGGGCCGGGTCGCCCCCGGTTCGCTCCACCGCCTCCACCGCCAGTGCGAAGGCTCGCAGTTCCTCCGACGGCGGAGACTGGGCCCAGCGCACCACGGCCAGCAATCCGCCCTCCCTCAGCCGCCGCAGGGCGGCGATAAACCCTTCCACCGTGTAGCGGTAGTCCTCCGCCAGGCTGTAGGCCCCCGACATCACCGGGTGATACGACGCGGTGAGGCTCATAAAGACGACGTCGTAAGAAGGGCCGGGACGGGCCAGGAATGCCCGTCCGGTCTCCACGGAGAGCGCCACCTCGGGACGGTCATAGGGGACTGCGGTCCAGCCCGCCTGGGCGCGGACGGCCCGCACAACGAGGGGGTTCGGCTCCACCGCTGTAACGAACCGGGCGCCTTCCGCCAGGGCAACCCAGACATCCCAGCCGCCGCGGGGCTCCAGGACGAGGGCCCGCGCGCCGGGCCGGAGACGGTAGGGGAGCGCATGGAGCGTGCAGCCGGTCTGGGGTCGCAGGTCGGCGGGGGCCGTGATACGGGGGATGGGGCTCATGTCGTCCCCGTCCACGAAGAGGCCCCGCTGAGGGGGCGGTTGTCCCCGGCAGGCGATCCCCTGGCCGGGCAGGCTCCGGATGGCCGGGGCCTCCACCACGTCCACCCGTGAGGTGGCGTTCCAGCCGCGAAAGACCAGGCGGCTACCGGGATACAGGAGCGCGTACGAAAGCCCTTTGTAGGGCGAAAGGCGGACCTCCAGCCAGGCCGGCGGCCGGAAGGCGCCCGCGGCCAGAAGCGCAACCGCCAGGCCCTGGAGCGCCCGCCATGGAAACCGCCAGCGGCCAAAGAGCAGACCGGCGAGACCAGCCACGGCCGCGCAGAAGAGCACCATCCCCCCGGCCCCGGTCGCCGGAGGGATCAAAACCGCCAGGAGGCATCCCGCGGCGGAACCGGCCAGGTTGGCCGCGTACGTTCGGCCGACCCGCTCGGGTCGCAGGGTGAGGAGGAGGCCCACCACTGCGCCCGCGCAGAAGAAGGGGGGGGAAAGAGCGAGAAAATGGAGCGCCAGGATCCCCCACTCTTCGGGGTTCAGGGTGACCCGGAAGGAGTCAAAAGGCAGGGCCTGGGTCAGGCCGTAGGCGCCGACCGCGGTCAGGCCAAATCCCCAGCCGAGAGTTGGAAGGGCCCGTTCCGGGAAGCGCAGAGGCCAGCGGGCGACGCTCAGAAACGTCCCGCTGGCCCCGAATCCCAGCAGTGCCAGGCTCACGCTCAGGAACGCGAAGTGATAGAACTGGGCAACGGAAAAGACGCGGGTGAGGTGGATTTCCAGCGCAAGGGTTGCCGCGGAGAGGAGGAAAAGGCCGACCTCATCGGCGGTTGGCTTAAGCGATGTCCTCGCGTGCATGCAGGAGAACGCTCTCCTGGACGTAGAACAGCGCCAGAGATGCGGCGATGCCGTTGGCGATGCGGCGGCTCACCTGCTGGGCGACCTCCACCGGGCGCAGTCCTCCCTGTTCGGTTGGGCACAGGACGACCAGCCGCTGCCCGTCGTCCCGATGGACGGCCCATTCCCCGTTGTGGCGACGGCGGAAAACCTCGCCGGTAAAGGCCACCCAGAGAATCTGGAGGGGCTTGGTGGGAGAAGGTGTCCGTTCAATCCACTCGTCCAGCAACTGCAGGCCGGTCGCATTGAACTGCACAGGCTGTCCGGCGAACTGGCTCAGGGAGCGCCGTGCCTGCTCGGCCAGTTCCACCAGTTGCCGGGCCCGCTCCGGGCTGAGAAGTTCCACCGACGCGTCAGCCATGTTTTCCCCCAGTAGCCCTGCTTCGGCTCAAGTATATCACGATGTGGCGAACTTTCCAAGTGGGAGGATGCCCCTCTGGCCGCGCAGGCGCCGAGCAACGCAAGATTTCCACCTTTGCGGTTCACCTTGCTCTCACCGCAAAGAACGCAAAAGACGCAAGAATTGAAAATCGGCCATCGTAGCGCAAGATTTATCTTGCCTGCCCCGAGATGGTTTATCGCACTGATTTATGGTATAATTCCCGGCGGAAAGGAAAGATAGCCTGGAACTGGACTTTGGATAAACCACCGGGGATGTAAGCCGAATTCATTTCGGCCTACAGGCCACCCATATGGATGTACACCGAAATTCATTTCGGCCTACAGGCCACCTATATATATGGGCCTCGGCAAATGGATAAGCCCACATACGTAGCATGGGTAAGGCGCTCTCCCTGGCCCTTTTCAGTTTGTCCAAAGTCCAGCTGGAAACCCTCGCCAGATAACCCAATCTGCCCCCATGGCAAGGGACAGTAGGAGATGAAACGTCGTCGCACCAACTGGGCCGCCCTTCAGGGCTGTGCCATTGCCGGGTTCCTGCTCCTGTGGCTCATCGGAGCGGGAGTGGTGGGAGCAAGGCACTCCTCCCTATAGTCATCTTTGGCTACGCCGCACTGAGTGTCCGGAG
>DAOUBO010000472.1:0-6141 GCA_034432695.1 Anaerolineae bacterium
CTACCAGCGGTATCCAGCATGGAGCCCAGGCCCCGGGAGAAGGCGTCCAGCGAGGCCCCGATCCCCCGGCTCATGCTGTCCAGCGAGGGCATCCCGCCGACAGGGGAAGGGGCCGCCAGCCCGGGCCCCCGCCCGCCCGTCGCATAGGCCGGCCTCCCGTAGTAGACCGGGGACGGAATGTACCAGACCGGCATCGGCGTCCCTTCCACCTGCGAGAACCGCCGGACCCAGGTGCGGTCAACGCCGAAGGCGATGGCGTAGGGCAGGTACTTCTCAAACTGGTCGGTGGCCTCCCGGACGTCGGTGTACTTCTCCATCTCCTGCAGGTAGCGCTTGAAGGCCCGCCAGCGGGCCGCCTCCTCGGCCCCCTTGCGGGTCTTGGCCGGCATGTGGTTCCCGACGATGATAAGAGCCACCGCCGTCACACCCAGGCCCAGGAACGGGCAGATGGCCGTGCCGGCGTTCTGCAGGACCTCGGTGGCTAAACCACAGAAGCCCAGCACCCCTAAAAGAAACAGGAGCCCCACACCCAGGACTGTGTAGCGGGAGCGAACCGCTTCCGGCGAGGTCCGGAAGTAACCCCGCCGGACCAGTTGTTCGTAGATTCCCTCCTGGATTTTGGGGATGGCGGTATAGAACCGGTTCTTCAGGGCCGAGAGGCGGCGCTCCCCTTTCGGACCCACCACCCGGGTCAGAAGCAACTTCTCATATGGCAGCAGGTCGTCATCGGGCTTGTCCGTCCGGCGGAAAATGAAGTCCGACGAGGCGGCCAGCGACCCGCGCTTTGTCTGCTCCTCAATTTGCAGGTATCCCCGCCGGGCCAGGTCCACCAGCGTCGCCAGGATGTCCTGCATGTCGGCCTTCTCGTCCACCAGTGCGCCGGCCACCCCCGGCGGCGCATCCGACGGCGGCTCCGTCAGGTAGTCCGTGGGCAACTTCACCACCGGGTCCCGCCCCCGCAGGTACCAGAGCAGGAGCACCAGCAGCAGGCCGCCGATGGCGAAGAGCCCGCCCAGGACCCCCAGCCCCAGGTTGACCAGCGGCTTCGCATCCTCCGCGATCTGCCAGGCCGCCGGACCGCCCTGGACGATCCCGTGGGGAAACTGCACCCGCACCTCCATCTCCTGCCCCGGGTCCAGCGCCTCCTGCGCCTCAAAGACCACCGTACTGGTCCCGATGCCGGAGACGGTGGCCTCGGCGAAGTAGGCCGCCGCCTTCTCCGCCACCGCCCCCTCCGGCAGCCGCACCGTCACCCGGGAGGCCTGCACCGGGAAACTCCGGTCGGGAAAGACCGCCTTCCACCATAACTGGTCGCCCCCGGCGTAGTAGCGCAGGCCGCCGTGAACCAGATAGCGCACCACGTAGGTGTGCCGCGAGTCCGAGCGGGGGGCCGGCATCTCCCACCGAATCCGATACTCCCCTTCTTCTTTGGTGACGGAGACCTGGCAGGGTTGCCCGTCCTCCCAGACCTGGACGTCGGTGATGGAGGTCAGGCGGCTGGCCGGGATGGACCGGTAGCCGTAGGTGAAGGTCCCGGAGGTGAAGCGGATGACCTGGGTCTCCTGGACCAGGAAATCCCCGCTCTCCAGGACGGTGATCTCCACGTCCAGCCGTTCCCAGACGAAGGTCTTGGACTGCGCCGATGCGGGGGTAAGAGGCAGAAAGCAGACAAGCAGGAAGGCAAGAAGCAGGGCCAGAGAGGGTATGGAAAGGAATTTGCGCGTCATATTTTCTCCTCCACGGATGCCCGGAATCGCCTCCGGGGGATCGCGGCTCAACCGTTGCCCGGCAAAGTGAGCAGACGTCCTGTAGATAATACGCATTTGCCCGCCTCAGGGTTGCGGAAGATCGGGTACCCACATGCCCCAATCCTCCAGCAGGTCTTCATCCCCTCCCAGCATCACGAGGTAATGAAACCCATCCGGCCCCAGCCGGCGGACCAGATGGTCTATGATCGCCTTCGCGTCGTCGTAGGGACCGGAAATGTAGAAGGGCTTCCCCTCCGGACCGCCCAGGGGAATGGGCACATCGCAGGCATCGGGGTCCGCATCCGCCAGCAACGGCATCGCGTCGGCGGCGTCCGGGTGGGGCTTGAAGCCCAGATCGGCCGCGTAGCGGGTGGCCTCCCCAACGATTTTGGCCACCAGGTTCAGATCGGCCCTCACCATCGGTTGCTGCGCAGTGATCTGGGCACGTAACTGGCGCTCGTATTCCTTCCGAGAGGAGAAGAGAACGGCGTATCCATTCTTTATACCCAGGCAGGCCAGGTCCACCAGGAAAACGCCTGCGGCCACCCTTCCGTCCGGAGCCTGGCGGGCGACCACGATCTGGGTGAGCATCATCGTGTTCTGCCACTCCCGGGTCACCAGACATTCCAGCAGCGGCCACTGGCCGGCCTCTCGCGGGACCCGACGGGATACCCCGGAGGGAACCGGCATGGCCCATTGCGGGATCCGAGGGGAGACCCCGGAGGGAACCGGCGCGGCCTCCCGCTTTGCTTCCCTCTCTTTCTTTTTCTTCAACTGCCGCCGTTGCCGTTTGACCTCACCTTTCCTGGCCACCGGTATCCTCCAGAACTTCCATCACGGTATAGAGCGGCCGGTTGCGGACCTCGTCGTAGATGCGGGCCAGGTATTCGCCGATGATGCCCAGAAACAGGAGCTGGGCCCCGCTGAGGATGACCGCCGCCGTCAGCGTCAGCCCCTGCCCGGCCAGGGGAGCCTCTCCGGCCAGCCGCAGCCCCAGGAGGACCAGCCCCAGCAGGACCCCCAGGACCAGCAGGGCCGCCCCGAAGGTCCAGGCCAGCCGCAGCGGGACGTCGGAGAAGCCGGTGATGGCGTCCAGCGCCAGCCGGAACATCTTGCGGAAGGGGTACTTGGTCTGTCCGGCGAAGCGGGGGTGGCGATGGTAGGGGACGCCGATCTGCCGGTATCCCACCCAGCAGGTCATCCCCCGGATGAACCGCCGGTGCTCCCGCAGACGGCGCATGTCCTCCACCACCTTCCGGTCCAGGAGCCGGAAGTCCCCGGCCTCCATCGGGATGCGGATGTCGGTGAGCGCGGCGATGAGGCGGTAGAAGAGGCGGGCGGTGAAGAGTTTGAACCAGGTCTCCCCCTCCCGCTCGGCGCGGACGCCGTAGACGACGTGGTACCCCTCCCGCCAGCGGGCCACCAGTTCGGGGATGACCTCCGGCGGGTCCTGCAGGTCGGAGTCAATGGTGACGACGGCGTCGCCGCGGGCGTAGTCCATCCCGGCGGTGATGGCGATCTGGTGGCCGAAGTTGCGGGCAAACCGCACCACCCGCACGCGCGGGTCCTTCTCGTGGATTTCCCGGCAAATCTGAAAACTGTCGTCGTTGCTCCCGTCGTCCACCAGCACCAGTTCCCAGGACTCCCCCAGGTTGTCCATCACCGCCCGCACCCGACGGTAGAACTCGGGCAGGGTCTCCTCTTCGTTGAAGACAGGCGCAACAACCGAGATGCGGGGACGATCCATCGCCTACTCCCACAGACGCGCGGGTACCATCTCCCCGCGGAAGGTGAGAACGCCGATGCCGGTCTTCTGGGCCAGGTCCTCCACCCCGAGGTAAACCCGGACACCGAACATATAGGGCAGATACGGTTTGTCCACGCCGTGGAGCCCCAGTTTTTCCTGGAACGACGGGTTCTTCAGGCACTTGAACCAGTCCTCCATCTCCGACCTCCGGAGGCGGCCCTTGACCTCTATCAGAACCCAGGCGCGCTGCCCCTCGGGCGTCTCCACCGGCACAGCCAGGTCCACCTCGCCGTCCATCACGATGGGCGCCGGGCGGGCGAGGATGCGCATCCCCTTCTTCTCCGCCAGAGCCCAGAAAACCTCCTCCGCGTCGGCCTCCAGGTCCAGCCCGACGCGATCGGCCAGCCGTCCGATCTCGCTGCGCAGCTGGGCAAACTGCTGCTCGGTCCGCTCCGCCAGTTGACGCACGAACTCCGCCAGGGCCTGGACGGTCTCCTCCAGCCGCTGGAGCCGCTCCTCCGTCCGGCGCTGAGCCTCCGCCAGTTGGGCGACGGCCTCCTCCAGCCGGGAGACCCGCTCCTCTGTCCGGGCCTGGGCCTCGGCCAGCCGGTTCAGGGCGGCCTCTATGCGCTCAAAGCGGGCCTCGGAGGCCTCCCGGTATTTCCGGAACTCTTCCTCCGTCCGGCGCTGGGCCTCGGCCAGGGCGTTGATCGCCCTCCAGACCTGGCGGATCTCGCCCCACTCCGGGCCGGGATGGCCCAGTTCCTGCCGGAGCGTCTCCACCTCTTCTTCCACCACCTCAAGGACGATCTCGCGCACCCGCTCTTCGGTCAGGACGATCGTCGGTTCAGATAAGGCCATCTCGCCACCTCCCCTACGACGTCCCCACCAGCAACTCCACCAGAATGGCCTTCTGCGCGTGCATCCGGTTCTCCGCCTGGTCCCAGAGGACAGAGTGGGGGCCGTCGGCGACGTCGTCGGTGATCTCCTGGCCGCGATGGGCCGGCAGGCAGTGCATCACGATGACATCGGGTTTGGCTTTTGCCACCAGCGCGGCGTTGACCTGATACGGCGGGAAGACCCTGGCGCGCTCGGCGGCCTCCGCCTCCTGCCCCATAGAGGTCCAGACATCGGTGTAGATGACGTCGGCCTCCCGGACAGCCTCCACCGGGTCGTGAGTCGCCAGGATGCGGCTTCCACTCTCGGCGGCGAACTTCTGCCCCAGCTCCCAGACCCGCGCGGGGAGTTCGTAGCCGGGCGGGGTCGCGATGGCGAAGTCCATCCCCAGTTTCGTCGCCCCGAAGAGGAGCGACGTCGCCACGTTGTTCCCGTCCCCGACGAAGGCCAGTTTCTTCCCCCGCAGGTCGCGGCCCTTCTTCTCCACGATGGTCAGGAAATCCGCCAGCCCCTGGCAGGGGTGGCTGTAATCGGAGAGGCCGTTGATGACCGGAACGCGGGAATACTCGGCCAGGGTCACCACGTCCGCGTGGGCAAAGACGCGGGCCATGATGGCGTCCACGTAGCGGGAGAGGACCCGGGCGACATCGGGGATGCTCTCCCGCACGCCCAGCTGGATTTCGTTGGGGGAGAGATAAAGGGCATGGCCGCCCAGGTGGAGCATCGCCATATCAAACGAGACGCGGGTCCGCAGGGATGGCTTCTGGAAAATCATGCCCAGGACCTTGCCCTTCAGCAGGGGCCGATTTCCGCCCCCTTTCCACTCTTCTTTGAGTTCTATCGCCAGGTCCAGCAGGTGCCAGAGTTCCTGCGCGGAAAAATCGGCCAGGCTGAGAAAGTGCTTCATCCGAAACCTCCTCTCCGGTTGGGTTCAGGAGAAGTATACCACAGTTCCCCGAACGCCGGTACTCTGTGCCCGACGGTCAACCGAAGATCAACTCCTCCATCTTCCGGATGTCTTCCGGCATAATGTCGGGGAAACGGAGCCCGCCCTTGACCTCGGCTCCCTCCGGCCTGAACTCGTACCCGGCCAGGCTCAGGATGACGTCCCGCGCGCCCGTCATCGCCTGGTAAAACCCCCAGAGGGGGCTGGGGGACCAGGCGGTGTCCACCACCTGGATCTTGCCCCCCTTCAGGTAGACCGCATCGGCGAAGCCGCGCCGCCGGACGTCCGGGGCGATGATGATGATGCGTTTATTGGTCAGGATGAACCGCCACTGGTAGTAGAGCAGGACCTGGCGCACGGCCTCCAGCAGGCCGGCCAGAGCGACAAAGACCAGCAACCAGAGCAGGGCTTGCAGAGCCGCCGGAACGCGCAGCAGGGCCGCGACCCCGGTCCCCAGAAAGACCACCGAGAAGAAAGCCAGCGCCAGCCGGAAGAGCCAGCGGGCGGCCTGGAGCCGGTAGGGGGCCATCCGGATTTCCAGCTGAACGGTCTCCCCCTCCAGCAGGCGCGGCGCGGGCAGGATGGCCTCCATCAGCGGCCGCAGCCACCGGAAGCGGGCCACCCAGGCCACCGCCCGCTCCAGCGCAGAGGGGGCCGGGGAGAGGGGGGGCTGGCGCGCTGCGCGCCCGGCCCTCCAGCGCCGCAATCGCTCCAGAACCGGCATCCCGGACTTCCCTCAAAGAGCGTGCCGATGGGCTACGGCGCCGGGATGATCAGGTGCTGGCCGGGCTTGATGGCGTTGG